>JASFJY010000007.1:0-17734 GCA_050119415.1 Chromatiales bacterium
TATGCATCTCGGCCAGGGCATGGATGGGATCCTTCCAGTGGTGCAGGGATCCGGTAGAAGTCACCAGGTCAAATGCCTCATCGTTACAAGGTAAATCATTTGCATTGGCTACACGCACATGGATGTTGTCTGTTAACCCGGATGCGTTGATGTTCAGGGTGGCCTTGTCAACCATGGCCGGAGAAATGTCCACGCCGACCAATAGCGTATCGGGAAAAACCTTTCTGAGATGGATAAGCAGACGACCGGGACCGGTGCCGAGATCAAGAATGCTCTTAGCAGCTCCGTATGTCGACATGTCCTGTGCCACGCGTTCGTAGTGGCGTTGAAAGATCTCTGATCCGCTTAAAGCGTTATAGAGAAGACTGGCAGGCCAGGGGATCCTCTCGGGATGGAATCGTTTGATGAGTTTTCGCCATCGAGTGCCCATCTTTATCTCGAAGATGTTTGACAAGACTTTACGTGCTGGTTTCTGTTGATTTTTAGTTTCCGACTACATTGTCGTACTTGCGACAAATGGGGTTATGGCTACAGGGGGTGTTCTGTGTGTGTAACTCTAAGTAGCTAAAAATAAGAGAAATAATCACATGGCACAGTGATTGCAAATATCCTCCTATCAAGGAGTAAATCATGCGCCAGACACCAAAGAAAGCCACAATCAACGACACCACGTTGCGCGACGGGGAACAGTCTGCCGGGGTTTCTTTTACCCTGCAAGAGAAGCTCTCCATTGCACGCTTATTAGATGAGCTGGGCGTGCCGGAACTCGAGGTCGGTATTCCCGCCATGGGCGAGGAGGAGCGCGACGCCATCCGCGCGGTGGCCGCTCGCGTGGAGCGCGCCCGTTTGATGGTGTGGTGTCGTATGCACAGTGAGGATATCGGTCACTGCCGTGATCTGGCTGTGCAGATGGTCGATCTCTCCATGCCGGTGTCGGATCAGCAGATCGGCAAGAAGCTGGGGCGTTCTCGGGACTGGGTGCTGGAGCAGATCGCACCTTGTGTCACCGAGGCTCTGGACCTGGGACTCGAGGTCTGTGTCGGCGGCGAGGATGCCTCACGCGCCGATCCCGAGTTTCTCTGGCAGGTGGTGGAGGCAGCCGAGCAAGCTGGAGCACGGCGTTTCCGTTTCGCCGATACGGTGGGCATCATGGAACCTTTCCAGGTCTACGACGCCATCCGTGATCTGCGCGCCATCTCGGACATCGAGATCGAGATGCATGCCCACGATGACCTCGGCCTGGCCACCGCCAATACCCTGGCCGCCATTCGCGCCGGTGCCACCCATGTCAATACCACGGTGCACGGTCTCGGCGAGCGGGCCGGCAATGCGCCGCTGGAAGAGGTGGTGATGGGATTGCGTCGCTTCCACAGCCAGGGCCAGGAGATCGACATGACCCGCTACTCCCCCCTGTCGGAACTGGTTGAGGTCGCTTCCGGCCGCAGTGTCGGCTGGCAGAAGAGCCTGGTCGGTGCCGGTGTCTTCACCCACGAGGCGGGCATCCACGTGGATGGGCTGATGAAGGATCGTCTCAACTACCAGGGTGTCGACCCCGCCGAGCTGGGTCGCGACCATCAGTTCGTGCTCGGCAAGCACTCGGGCAGCCATGCGGTGATCCAGGCCTATGCCGACATGGGCATGGCTTTGAACCGGGAGCAGGCGGAGTCGCTGCTGCGCCTGGTACGCCTCCACGCCATGCAGAACAAACGTCCGCCCGCGGTGCAGGACCTGCGCCGCTTCTATCTGCAAATAAACGACGGGTCACAAGCATGGATGCATCGATGATGAACAGTGAAGTCCTGGTCGAAAAGACCAGGCCGAGCAAACCGCTTTCTCTCTGGCGACAGCTGGGCGAGGATGTCCGCTGCGTTTTCGAGCGCGATCCCGCGGCTCGCACCCGCTTCGAGATCATGACCACCTATCCGGGGGTTCACGCCATCGATCTCAACCACCACCTGATACCCGGTCCGGTGGCCGATGCCATCGCCTGCCTGTTGGAACGTGAAGTGGGGGGGCAAGGTTGTATCCCCAGCGGCGAGTCGTCGGAGGAAGAGTGCAATTACAGCGACGCTAAGCTGGTCTGCGAGCCTGCAGGGCCAGAGACGGCAGAGGAGGGCTGAAACATGGCGATCGATCTACTGGAGTTCGACAGCGAGGAGCTCTATTTCAATGAGCCGATCGATGAAGAGGCCCGAGACTGTCTCGATCAAGCCTCGGTTCGGTACGGCACGGATGAGGCGGAGGCGGCGCTGATGCGGGCCTACTTCCTCGAACCGGAACACCCGGTGGTGCTGGTGGCGCTCTACCGCTTCTACTACTACCAGCATCGGCTCGAAGATTCATTGCGGGTGGCGGAGCGGGTGCTGAAGGTGATCGGCAAGCGCCTGGAGTTCCCCGAAGATTGGTGCGACCTGTCCGAGATGCGGCTCGGCAGCGGAGTGATGATCTCCATGACGCTGATCCGCTTCTACATGCTGGCGCTGAAGGGCGCCGGTTTTCTGGAACTGAGGCTGGGCGATTACGCATCGGCTCTGCAACGTCTTGAGAAAGTGGTGGAACTCGACGCAAAAGACCGTCTCGGCGCCAAGGCATTGTTGGATGTGGCACGCGAGGCGCTGGGAAACGAAGCCGATACGCTATCTGCTGGAAGCATCTCGGATGCCATTCGATGCACATGATGCCGGACAGAGCCGCAACAACGCACAAATATGGATGCAAGATTGTTAACTGGGAGACTAACCATGAGTGAGAGTGAATTCGACCTGGATATGGATGAACTCATCAGCGCCGAGGATTTCCTCGACTACTTCGAGGTCGATTACGATCCCTCGGTGGTGCACGTGAACCGCCTGCATATCTTGCAGCGTTTTCACGACTACATCGACGGTGTCGAGACGATGCCCGAAGACGACGACGAGAAACGCGCCATCTATGCCGGCCTGCTCAACAGCGCCTATAGCGACTTCGTACAGTCGGATGCGCTGACCGAGAAGGTGTTCAAGGTCTTTCATATGCACGAGCCGGTGACGCTAGAGATACCATTGATGGATCTGACCCAACAGGTGAGCAGCGTTGCGCCCAAAGTTTGAATATGGCGAGAAGGTGCGGGTGCTGCGCAATCTGCGTAACGACGGTACCTACCCGGGTGTGCCGACCGGCCGCCTGCTGGTGCGTCGCGGCAGCGTCGGCTATGTGCGTGACGTGGGCACCTTCCTGCAGGACCAGCTGATCTATTCAGTTGATTTTCTCGATGCCGGCCTGCGTGTCGGCTGTCGTGAACAGGAGCTGCAGCTGGAGAGCGATCCCTGGATACCCACGCGGTTCGAGTTTCGCGACAAGGTGACGCCAAAGATCCCGCTCGGCATTCAGGGGGAGGTGATCGCAACACCTGGCCATGAGGGCGAGATCGAACAGGTGCTGCGGGAGAATCCGGGCGGCCCCGCCTACCACGCCCGCTTCAACGGCCGCACCCTGTTGGTACCGGAGAGCGCCTTGGAATTTCTCCAACAGGAGGAGCAATGACTTTGGCCGAGAAGCAACCTGAGATCACTCCCGAGTTCAGCTACCATCTGCTGCGCAACGCCCTCGACGACTTTCGCAAGAACCTGACTCAACTCGATCCCAACGAGTATGCCCAGGTGCAGCGCAAAGCGAGCAAAAGCTACGAACTGGAGTCACTGGTCATTGCCTCGCCGGAAGCGCAGGGGCTGGTGATCTCGCATCGGCAACTCGACGAGTCGATGGCAGAGGTGGCCTCACGCTATGCCAGTCGCGAAGAGTTCCTGGACGACTTGGAAAGCAACGGTCTGGATGAGGAGGGTCTGCGCAAGGCGCTGCAGCGTGAGTTGGTGTTCGACACCGTTATGCAGCGGGTGGCTTCCCGTAGCGCTGAGGTGAGCGATCTCGATATCCATCTCTTCTACGAAATGCACCATGAACGTTTCCAAACCCCCGAAACACGGCAGGCCAGCCACCTGCTGATTACCATCAATCCCGACTATCCGGAGAACACCCGCGAGGCGGCCTATGCGCGTGCACAAGAGGTGGTGCGGAAGCTGGCGGGGCGCGGCAACCGTTTCGAGGAGTTCGCCAAACGCTATTCCGAGTGTCCTACCGCCATGGAGGGGGGCAAGCTCGGACAAACAAGCAGGGGGCAGCTCTACGAAAGTCTCGACGCGGTCCTGTTCAGACTGGAGGAGGGTGAGATCAGCGATATTGTCGAATCGGAGATGGGTTTTCACATCCTCTTTTGCGAGAAGATAAAGCCGGCCCGCAAGGTGCCGCTTTCCAAGGCCGCGCCGCGCATCCGCGAGGTATTGCAAGAGCGTCAGCGGCGCAACTGCCAGAAGGCGTGGTTGAATAGTCTGCAGAAGCGGATCGATGCCTGATGGTGAGCTAACGGCCAACAGATCAGCGCAGCGAGGAGACTTCCATGAGCGGTCCCAAACCCCACTGTTCCTTTTGTGGTCAAATGCACAGTCCTGAGGTGCCCCTGATCGCTGGCGAGGAGGGCCATATCTGTGAAGAGTGTGTGCGCTTGGCCTCCCAAGTAGTCGGTAGCTGGGGGCGTAAACGGGCCGCTTCCAAGCCGCTGCGCAACCTGCTCAAGCCGATAGAGCTGACGCAACAGCTCAACCGCTACATCATCGGCCAGGAGCTGGCCAAAGAGACCTTGGCGGTGGCGGTTTATAACCACTACAAACGGTTGAGCATGGAAAACGAGCGGCCGCGCATGCAGGTCAACGAAGAGCATGTGGTGATCGAGAAGTCGAACATTCTGCTGTTGGGGCCCTCGGGCACCGGCAAGACGTTACTGGCCAGCACCCTGGCGCGCATCGTCGGTGTGCCTTTCGTCATCGCCGACGCTACCACCCTGACTCAGGCCGGTTATGTGGGTGAGGATGTTGAGAGCATCCTGGTGCGTCTGCTCGACAGCGCCGACGGCAATCGGGAGTTGGCGGAGTGGGGTATCGTCTACATCGATGAGATCGACAAGCTGGCGAAATCCGCAGAGTCCTCCCTCGGTACCCGTGACGTCTCCGGCGAGGGTGTGCAGCAGGCGCTGCTCAAGTTGGTGGAGGGAGCGCAAATCAAGCTCGGCGCCAAGGGGCGTAAGGAGCAGGAGGACCAGATCCTCGATACCCGCAATATCCTCTTTATCGCCGGTGGCGCCTTCGCTGGTCTGGAACGCCTGCTGGAAAGACGTCTCGACACCGCCGAGCGCGGCATCGGTTTTCATGTCGACCTCTCTGACCCGCGCCAGGCCTACGATCAGCTACGGTTGTTCGAGGAGGTGCAGCCGGAGGATCTGCGCCATTTTGGTCTCATTCCCGAGTTCATCGGCCGCTTCCCGGTTATCACCGCCCTGCACGACCTGGACGAACAAGCGCTGGTACAGATCCTCACCGAACCCCGCAACGCCCTGGTGCGTCAATATCAGAAACTTTTCGAATACGAAACGGTGAAACTGAAATTTACCCCGGAGGCCCTGACGGCCATCGCCCGTCTGGCCATCGAGCGCGGTACCGGCGCCCGGGGACTTCGCGGTGTCATGGAGGGGCTGTTGCGTAAGGCGATGTTCGAGATGCCGTCTCTCGATGGGATCGACATCTGCCGGGTGGACGAGGAGATGGTGCATGGCGATAAGCCGGTGACCTTTTTGAGCGAAGCGCAAGCAATCGGCGTCGAGTCGGTGATGGAGTGACAACAGTCCTGATCACTCCTGAGTGGCATTCGGCATGGCCGGCTCAGCTCTGGGTCCAAGACAGCCTGCTTGGGATACTGGGATAGGCTCTATTCCCCTTTTCGCCGTCGCTCGGTGATCGGCTCCCCGCCGACCCCCCAGTTGTCCGTATCGACTTCATCGATCACAACCACCGTGGTGGCTGGGTCCTTGCCGAGTACGTCCTCCAGCAGCTGGGTTGCGCCGGCGATCAACTCCTGTTTCTGCCGTTTGGTGACGCCTTCGCGTGTGACCTTGATATTGATATAGGGCATGGTTCGTACCTTGAGGAGAGGCTTGTCGGACATTTTAGAGAATAACCTAAAAATCCGCTTACAGTATCCATCGGTTCCTATTCATGAGTTTAGCCCGGGTGAAACATTCGGGTTAACGCGCTTGGACTGGAGCCCGATCATGCCGGTATGGTACAAAAGTCGGCATGGCTGAATCACCATAAACGGGCAATATCACGATATGGGTAAAACTAACAACAGGACCGGAACTATCTCGGAATGGCTGCAGGATTTCATCAAACAGGACTCCTCCAGCGGCATCCTGCTGATAATCGCTGCCGCGTTGGCGATGCTGATGGAGAACTCGCCATTAAACTGGCTTTACGATGCGTTGCTGTATACTCCTGTGGAGATTCGAGTCGGCGCCCTCCAACTGGCCAAGCCCTTGTTGTTGTGGATCAACGACGGCCTGATGGCTGTGTTCTTTCTGCTCATCGGTCTTGAGGTCAAGCGTGAGTTTCTCGAAGGCGAACTCTCCCGCTTCGACCAGATCATTCTGCCCGGCATTGGCGCCGTGGGCGGCATGCTGGTGCCGGCGGCGATCTACTACTGGCTGAATCAGGGCGACCCCCTGGCGATGAACGGTTGGGCGATACCGGCCGCCACCGATATCGCCTTCGCCCTCGGCGTACTGGCTCTGCTTGGCGAGCGGGTGCCCATCTCTCTGCGAGTCTTCCTCATGGCACTGGCAATCTTCGACGATCTCGGCGCCGTGCTGATCATTGCGATTTTCTACACCGCCGATCTTTCCCTCACCAGTCTGTTGCTGGCGTTGCTGGCGGTCACGGTGATGTTGGGGATGAATCTGTTGAAGGTTACGCGGATTTCGGCCTACATATTTTTCGGTACCTTCCTCTGGGTGGCCGTGCTCAAATCGGGCGTCCACGCCACCCTGGCGGGCGTGATCGTGGGCATGATGATTCCCCTGCGCGATCCCACGAATCCCGACAACTCACCCCTGAAAACAGTGGAACACGGCTTGCATCAGTGGGTTGCCTTCTTAATCGTGCCGCTCTTCGCCTTTGCCAATGCGGGGGTCTCCCTGGAGGGTTTCTCCTTTGATCGTTTGCTCGAGCCCATCACGCTGGGTATCGCCGGCGGGCTGTTTATCGGTAAGCAGCTGGGAATCATGCTCTTTTGCGGCCTTGCCATTCTGCTCGGCTTTGCCAAATTGCCCAACGGAGCCAGCTGGTGGGGCTTCTACGGTACCAGCGTGCTCTGCGGTATCGGTTTCACCATGAGCCTCTTCATCGCTTCACTGGCTTTCGAGCAGGGGGGCTCGGATATGGTGGTCATGGGCGACCGTTTGGGCATCCTCTTGGGCTCGATCCTTTCGGCCGTGTTCGGCTATGTGCTGCTGAGGCTGCTCAATCCGACCGCGAAGCACGCAGCCTCCTAAACCGCTGTGACAAGCAAATCGAAACAAACTTCCGCTAGGATCGAGGGTCATACAGGCAACATCTGTTCTTGAATAGAAATGGAGTAGAACGACCATGCCGATCACATCTTCGTTCGCATTGATTGCCCTGGGCCTTTTCTCATTCGGTCAAACCATGGCCGAAGTACAGACCGGGGATCTGGCGCCCGACTTTCACCTGATGGATCAGAACGGCGAGACCCACAACCTTGCCCGCTACCGGGGGCAATGGCTGGTGCTCTATTTTTATCCTAAGGACGATACTCCGGGTTGTACCAAGGAGGCATGTGAATTCCGCGATGATCACGACCGCCTGGCCGACATGGGGGTTGTGTTGCTGGGTGTCAGTACAGACGATATCGAGAGCCACCAAGCCTTCGCCGAGAAGTATCACCTGCCGTTTCCGCTGCTCTCCGATGCACAGGGAGAGGTTGCCAAGCACTATGGATCGCTATGGCAACTGGGGCCGATCAGGTTCGCCAAGCGGCACAGCTTTATCATCGATCCCGAAGGGCGCATTGCCCATATCTACCGGGATGTGAGCCCCAAGACACACAGCGACGAGGTGATCGCGCAGCTGCAGGCGTTGGGGGTACACTAGCGACGAAAGGGGATACCGGCCCGCTCCAGCGCCTCAGCCAGTGCCGTGATGCCTGTCGCGATATCCCCATGTCCGCGCAGTCCCAGCTCGATTTTCGGTTCTTCACCCAACTGCGGCAGACTGTAGAGCTTGAGTCCCGGCAAGCGGCCGGCGAAGCTTTCCATCAGAGGGACCAGTGCGCTTTCGGGAGTCTCCAACACCAGCAGCGAGGCCTCCTCAAGGCGTCTGGGGGCCGAGGTGTAGAGCCTCTCCAGCACCCAGTCGGCCATGGGCCAGGCCATCTCCGGAAAACCGGGAAGAAAGTGGTGGCGCTGGAGGGTGAAGCCGGCTATTTGGTTGTGGGGGTTGGGTATCAGATCGCAGCCTTGCGGCAGGTCGGCCATACGGATACGGACAGGGTAGGCCGTCTCGCCGAAGCGTCCCTCGATGAGGGCGGCTGCCTGCGGGTGGCGAACCAACGGGACCCCGGCCGCTTCGGCTGCGCAGATGCGGGTGAGGTCGTCCGGAGTGGCGCCAATGCCACCGCAGACGAATGTGGGCAGTCCGCTCTGCAGGGAGAAGCGTAGATGATCGGTCAGTGTCGCCGCCTCGTCCGGCAACAGCCAGCAGCGGGCGAGTCGCAAGCCGCGTGATGCAAGCGTCTCTCGAAAGTGTTGGAGATGGCTGTCCTGACGCCGGCCGAAGAGAATCTCGTCGCCTATCACGATCAGACCGAAGCTGTCACTCTGTTGCCGCTTCAATGCCACACCTCCTGGCAAGACTCATTGAGCCCATTACCTAAAACCGCATTTGCATGGGTGGAGTTACTGCACTCAATCGCAAATACACAGCTGAACAAGGGCAGGATCCAATTTGCTTCAGATCCCATTGCGTAACCCCAGCTTTTCCGGATGCGGCCGCAGATAGACCTGTTTCTCCATATAGGGATCGGGGTGGCGCCGGAAGTAGTGGCGGAGCAGGGTGATCGGCACGATCAGCGGGGTCTCGCCCCGGCGGTAAGCCTCGATGCTTTCAATCAATTCCGCCTTGTCGCCGCTGTCGATGCGTTTCTTCAAATAGCCCATGAAATGCTGCAACACGTTGACATGGCGTTTACGGCTGACCCGCCGCTTCAGTGACCGCATCAACTCTTCGATATAGGTCTCTGTAATGCTGTGAAGGTCGTTCCTGGATAGGTTCGATAGCATACGCCCCAAGCGCTGATAGGCGGCTTGGGAATGGGCCATCACCAAGTATTTGTGGGCGGTATGGAATTCGATCAGTCGTGCCGCGCTCAAGTCCTGGCGCAGCAGATTCTGCCAGCGCTGCATCACAAACACCCGGTTGATGAAGTTTTCTCGCAGCACGGCGTCGTTGAGGCGACCTTCCTCCTCCACCGGCAGCAGGGGCAGGCGCTGCATCAGGATGCGCGCGAAGATACCGCTACCTTTGCGCTCGGCATGGCTTGCGCTGGCGTTGAACACCTTGACCCGCTCCATGCCGCAGCTGGGTGAGTCCTTTTTCAAAATGTAGCCACAGAGGTCGCCGAGCTCGCGAACCTGACGCTCGGCATAGGCTTCCATCTTCTCCGTGACATCGAAGTTGGCATCGACCGTGCCGACCAGTCGGGGGTGATCGGTATCGCCCATCAGGCGGATGGTTGGACGGGGTACGCCGAGACCGATGGCCATCTCCGGGCAGATGGGGACGAAATCCATATGTTCACTGAGCGGGCCGATGATGAAGGTGTCGCGCTTGTGGCCACCGTCGTAGCGGACCTGGTGGCCCAGCAGACAGGCACTGACGCCGATTTTGGGCAGGCTTTTTTTCATTTGTCGACCTCGTGATGGGCTGTCGGATCCGTAGAGCGTTGAGCGCTCGTGAGCCGACAGTTCTGTAACACGGTGCGGTAGATCATGCCATACATGGTAGGCCTATTTGATGTTGTGCCAATGGTTCAGGGCCGTCTCCCGCGAGACCTTGAGATCGACAATCGGCAGGGGATAGGTTAATCCCAGCTTGACATCGGCGGCGTCAAGGGTGTTGCTGTCGGCCGTCCAGGGAGCGTGCAGACGGGTGTTCGGCAGCATCGCCAGCTCCGGCACCCAGCGCCGCACATAATCCCCATCGGGATCGAATCGCTCGCCCTGACGCACCGGGTTGAAGATGCGAAAGAAAGGAGCGGCATCCGCGCCGCAGCCGGCCGTCCATTGCCAACCGAGGGTGTTGCTCGGCAGGTCCGCATCCACCAGGGTATCCCAGAACCAGCGCGCGCCCTCCAGCCAGTGGATGCCGAGGTTCTTTGTCAGCAACGAGGCGACGATCATGCGCACCCGGTTGTGCATCCAGCCGGTATGCCAGAGTTCGCGCATGCCGGCATCGACAATCGGGATGCCGGTGCGACCCTGCTGCCAGGCACGCAGGGCTTCCGGCAGCTGCGCGGCCCAGGCCCAGGGGAATGCTTTGAACTTGGGATTGAGGGGCGCCTGGTCGGTCTGCGGAAAGTGATAGAGCAGATGATGAGCGAATTCACGCCAGCCCAGCTCCCGCAGGAAACTCTCCGCACCCGTGGATGCCTCGCCCGCCAGTGTCGAGCGCAGGGCGTGAAGGATCTGGCGCGGACCGATCTCGCCGAAGTGCAGATGCGGGGAGAGCCGGGAGGTGCCTTGGATGCCTGGCAGATCCCGTGTGCTGTCATAGTCGTCGATGCGCTGCTGCAGGAACCGGTGCAGTTGCTCCAGTGCCCCCGTTTCGCCCGCTTCCCAGGTCTTGGCCAGGCCCGCATCCCAGGCGACTTCGGGCTGCAGATTGAGGTCTTCGGTTTGCAGCCCGCGAATTTTGCTTGTGACGGCGGGCAGTTTGTCGGGGGCGGCTTGCGGCTGCTCCAGGGCGTCCAGCCGTTGCAGGCAACTACGCCAGAAAGGGGTGAAGACGCGGAATGGCGCTCCCGAGCGGTTGCTGATCTCCCAGGGTTCGCAGAGCAGAGCGGCGTTGAAGCTGCGGCACTCGACGCCGCGTTGTTTCAGCCGCCGCTTGATGCGTTTTTCACATTCAATCAGCGCTGGATCGTAGAGGCGGTTCCAGAACAGGTGGGTGACAGCATGATCGGCGACCAGCGATTGCAGGGTGTCGAGGCTTGCCCCCCGCAGGATCAGCAGCTGACTGCCGCGTTCCTGCAACTGCCGCCCGAGCTTGCGCAGACTTTGGTGCAGCCACCAACGGCTGGCGCCACCGGGAGACCAGTGGCGCTGTTCCTGCGGAGCGTGAATGTAGATCGGGACTATTTCGTCACATTCGCGCAGTGCCGCATGCAATGCGGGATTGTCGGTCAGTCGCAGGTCGCGCCGAAACCAAAGCAGGGCGCGCTTCATGGGGCCTGGTCCCTGCGCCTTTTCTCATCGATTTTCACTACTGCCTCTGAGTCATGCATGATCTTCAGCAGTGCTCCATTTAGAATAATGATTGTACAAAGTGTACAACAAAGTCGAGTCCCGTCTTCCGCCCAAAATGGCTTGATTATCGGTGGCATACAACCCCTGAGTTCACAAGGTAGAGCATTGCTCGGCTGTTGCTGCAGCAAGTTCTCAGGCAGCGCCTGCTCGGTTGAGTTTTGTCATCGTATGAGGCTGCGTAGGAGACTATCTTTCTCGCTTAACCCGAATGTTTCATCCGGTCATTTAGAAAATAAACTAACTTAAGGTTTTTGCTTGGTATTTTTTAGAATATTAGCAAGGTGCAAAGTATAACCGACCCATGCTGAACGCGCCCTCGCACCGGTCTCGCCGTGCAGCTGCAGTAGAGGAATTATCTGATGACTCAAAACAAGACCGCTTACGAACTCATAGGTGGTGAAAAAAAGGTACGTGAGCTGGTCGAGTGCTTTTACGATCTTATGGACCAGATGGAGGAGGTCGGAGAACTGCGGGCGATGCACGCCAAGAATCTCAAGGCATCGCGCGAAAAACTCTTTCTCTTTCTTTCCGGGTGGCTCGGTGGCCCCGATCTCTATATACAAAAATATGGCCACCCGCGCCTGCGGGCACGCCACATGCCTTTCAGTATCGGTATCATCGAGCGTGATCAATGGATGCTCTGCATGAATCGGGCGATGCAGGAGGTAGGCGTTGAGGAAGATCTGCGCAAGGCCCTCGGCGAGGCCTTGTGGAAGACCGCCGATTTCATGCGCAACCGGCCCGAGTCGCCGGGTTAATTGCTGTCGGAGTAGCGGGTGGCAATTTTCAGGAACTCATCCCGCAGTTGCAGAAAGGCTTCGACGATATCGGGGTCAAGATGAGTGCCGGCGCTCTTCCTGACGACATCGATGGCCTTTTCGTGG
The DNA here is from genome assembly GCA_050119415.1 of Chromatiales bacterium. GTDB lineage: Bacteria > Pseudomonadota > Gammaproteobacteria > Chromatiales > Chromatiaceae > Thiodiazotropha. Next base: position 12,349 of record JASFJY010000007.1, read on the forward strand.
CTGTAGGCCTCCTTATAGATCCGCTTGCTGATGAGCGCGTCATAGACATCCGCGATTGCCATTAAACGGCCTGAAATGGGTATCTCATCGCCTTTCAATCCCTGGGGATAGCCCGTGCCGTCCCAGTGCTCATGATGGGTATAGGCGATCTCTCTGGCCATCTGCAGGAAGTCGGTGCTCCCCAACTCCCGTTCTGCTCGCAGCAGGGCGTTGTGACCGTACTCGGCATGTCGCTTCATCACCGTCCACTCGTCTGCATCGAGTCTACCGGGTTTCAGCAGGATACGATCGGGCACCCCGACCTTGCCGATGTCGTGCAGCGGTGAGGTCTTGAACAACATATCGATGGTATTGTCGTATTGCAGATAGTCGGCGAAGCGGGGGTGTTGTTTGAGGCATTGCGCCAATATTCTGATGTAATTTTGCGTGCGTAAGATATGTTTACCGGTTTCGCTGTCGCGTGTCTCGGCCAGGGTGGCCATGCAGAAGATCGCCACATCCTTGGTTCGGTTGAGTTCCTCCGTGCGCTCCCTGACCCGCTGCTCCAGCCGCTCGTTCTGATTCTCCAGTTGTTGCTGGGCCTCATGCAGGGCCAGATGGGATTTCACCCGGGCGCGAACGATGGGCGGACTCATTGGTTTGGCGATATAGTCGACCGCGCCGAGTTCGAACCCCTTGATCTCGTCGGAGACTTCGCTTTTCACCGTCAGGAAGATCACGGGTATTCCTCTTGTGCGGGTATCCTCCTTGAGCAGGCGGCAGACTTCATAACCGTCCATACCGGGCATCAGGATATCCAGTAGTATCAGATCGGGGGGCGGATCATCAACCGCCCGCTTCAATGCTTGGGCGCCGCTTTTCGCCACCACGGTGGTGTATTCCTCTTTCAGTAGATCGACCAGAATATCGATATAGAGGGTCTCGTCATCAACCAGCAGTATTTTGGGTTTTCTAGCTTCCATATCATCTGTTCCTCAAGTGGTCAGACAGTGCCACCAAGGTCTCCCTCGCCAGCTCGAAGTCGTAGTCGCGGATCTGCTGTGCCAAGCGGCTTGTCAGCTCAGCGGTATCTTGCTGCTCCAACATCTTGTTCAACGTTTGAAACAACCCTTTGGCGTCAGGATTGCCTTGTGCCAGCATATCGTCCAGAGTGGCAATCAGTTGATTAATTTCAGTGTCGGTCGGTGTCGCGGCGGTATCGGTAAGCGGGCCGGGGTGGGGGGAATGTGACGCTTCCAGGTAGCTGCGAAGTCCGTTGAAGAGTTCATCGAAGGCGCGGCGAAAAGCGTCGGGCACTCCCCCCTGCGGACTGATCTGATCGCTTTTCAAGGCGTAGTGAAGATTTTTCGACGCCTCCTGCAGGGCGTGCGCGCCGATGTTGCCCGTGACGCCCTCCAGGGTGTGCAAGATGCGTCGGACAAGGTCAATCTCGGTGCGCTGCAGATTGAGTTCCAGCTTCTCCATATCCTGGCCGTGGTTGGCGACAAACTCGTTGAGCAGGTTACGATACAGGCGTCGGTTGCCTCCCACGCGTTCAAGACCCCAATGCAGATCGATGCCGGGCAGATTGTCGGGTAAAACGATATCGCTGTCGTCAGGCCGCACGGCAGGCTGCGGTGGCGGCTGTTCGATCGCAGGTTTTAGCCATCGGCTGAGCGTGTGGAAAAGATGTGACGGATCGATCGGCTTGGGCACATGTTCATTCATACCTGCGGCGAGACATTGTTCGCGTTCGGCGGCCATGGCATGTGCCGTCATGGCGATCACGGGCAGCTGTTGGTACTTGGCGTCGGCACGGATCCGTCGGGTCGCTTCATAGCCGTCCATTTCAGGCATCTGTAGATCCATCAGCACCAAGTCATAGGTATGCCGGCTGAGCGCATCGATCGCCTGCTGTCCGTTGCTGACCGTCTGTACCGCCAGTCCCATGCCCTCGAGAAGCTCCTGGGCCACCTGCTGATTGATGACGTTGTCTTCGACAAGCAGCACCACGCCGGAGAGGCGCTGCACGGGAATCGTTTTGTCAACCTGGACAGTCTCGAGCTCTTCCTCCCCGCTCAAGACACGGATCATGGTGTCGAAGAGCACCGAGGGACTGACCGGTTTGATCAGGATGGCGTCCAACCCCGCATCTTCTGCTTGCCGCATGACCTCTTCCCGGCCGTAGGCGGTGATCAAAATCACCGCGGGTACGACGGAGAGTCCGTCCCTGTTCTGCTTGATCTGGTGACCGGCCTCGATGCCGTTGAGTCCCGGCATGCGCCAATCCATAAAGACCAGGCGGTAAGGATTCGTCTCGCTGGAATTCGCTTCGGACAACATACGCAAGGCTTGTGCTGCATTGCTGGCGGTGGTGACGTCAAAGGCGAATGAAGTCAGACGCTCGCTGAGCAATTCAGCGGCGGTGGGATTGTCATCCACCACCAGGACTCTCAGCCCACGCAGAGCAGGCTCCGGCAGCCAGCTCTCTCTGGCTTTCGTTCCACCGATGCCGAAGGGGATGACGAAACTGAAGGTGCTGCCCTCGCCCGGTCGGGTATCGACCTTCAGTTCCCCCTGCATCAGCTCGATCAGATGTCTGCAGATACTCAGGCCGAGGCCGCTGCCGCCGTAGCGCCGGGTAGTGGAACCATCCAGTTGGGTGAAGGGCTTGAGCAGGCGCGGCAGCTCAGCCGCTTCGATACCGATGCCGGTGTCCCGTACGGCAAAGTGGATCCATACCCGCTCGTCGCTCTGCCTCTCCTGCACGGCGCTGACCACTACCTCTCCCTGTTCCGTGAACTTGATGGCATTGCCGGTCAGGTTGATCAATACCTGTCCCAGGCGCAGAGAATCTCCGATCAGCGTGCAGGGAATCTGCAAATCACGATTGAAGAGTATCTCCAAACCCTTTTCTTCGGCGCGCATGGCCGTCATGTTGGCCAGGTTTTCCAGTACATCGTCCAGCGAAAAGGGCGTCTTCTCAATGTCCAGCTTGCCGGCTTCGATCTTGGAGAAGTCGAGGATGTCGTTGATCACACCGAGCAGGATATGGGAAGAGGTGTTTATCTTCTCGATGTAGTGATACTGTCTCGGCGTCAGTTGTGTCTGCAGGGCCAGATGGCTGAACCCCATGATCGCATTCATGGGCGTGCGGATTTCGTGACTCATGTTAGCCAGAAAATAGCTCTTGAAGCGGTTGGCCTGTTCCGCCTCCCCCTTGGCCACCGCCAGGGCGGCCTTTTGCCGTCGAGTTTGCCCAAGCCAGAGCAGTGTCATCAGCAGCAGTGTCCCGGCGACGGCCAGCACCCGCCAGAGGAGTGTATAGTCCACCTCCACGTCATAACGAATGGCCAGGGATCCCTGGCGTATGGCACGCCGTTCGTTCTCGTCAATGGCTGTCAGGGCCTTGTCCAGGATCGATCGCAGCTCCGGCCAATCCTTGCGCACACCAATCGACAGGTTGTGGGCATAGGGGGTGGGCGCGGCAACTTTCAGATTGCCAAGGCCGAGTTTGTCAATCAGGTAGCTGCCGATTGTCAGATTGCCGATATAGGCATCGACTTCGCCGCTTGCCAGCGCGCGCAAGGCATCGGCTGTCGTCTCCATCTCTCTCAGATGCAGTTCCGGATGGTCGTTGTTGAGATACTCAACGGTGATATAACCCTCCTCAACAGCGATGCTGGAGCCTGCAAGGTCATCGATGCCGGTAATAAAGGGGGCGTCCCCGCGGGTGAAGACCATAAAGGGGAAGTGCAGATAGGGCTGGCTGAAATTGAGGTACTCGGAGCGCTCCGGTGAAGGATTGAGCGCCGGCAGCAGATCGATATCGCCCGTCTTCGCTCCCTCTATCACCTGTGACCAGCTGAGTGATGTCACATAGGTCAATTTTATGTCTAGCATATCCTGGATGCGCGATAGGAAATCGGCGGAGATGCCGCGATGTCGTCCCTCTTCGTCGATAAACTCGATGGGTTGCCAATGGGGATCGATGCCGATGCGAATTTCTCTGTGATCCTCCAGCCAGGCCTGCTCTTGTGGCGTCAGCAGTAAGTGGGGCTTGGCGGGGTACGCCGCGGCTTCTTTCGTGACGCTCGGCACCCATTTCTTGAAAATATCCCTGAGTTCCTCGCGGCTCAGCGTGGACAGCGTCTTCTGCAGGATATCCCTCAGCATCGGCCAGTCTTCGCGTACGCCGATAGCATTGACCGAGACGGTCTCTGTAATCTTGCTCTGGATCTTCAGGTTCGAAATCAGCTCATGTTCGATCAGGTAGAGCGCCACGGCCCGGTTGCCGATATAGGCGTCGGCTACACCGCGGGAGACCGCGTCGAGGGCGTCGCTGGTGTCAGCATATTCAATCAGCGAAATGCCGGGATAGCTTTCAGAGAGAATTTTGCTCAGCATGAAGTCTTTCTCTATGGCTATCCGCTGACCGGTCAGATCAGAGATCTGATGCACAGGCGCATGATCCGTTTGTGTCACGATGACGTGGGGGATAGTCAGATAGGGGGTGGTGAAGCGGAAATGTTGCCGTCGATCGGCAGTTGGAGTGATGTCCATGAGTGCCGGAATACGCTTTTCCTTGACCGCTGTGAAGAGTTCATCCCATGAGGCGGGATAGGGTTGCAGCACGCCACCCAGGCGTCTATTCATCGCCTCGACGATATCGGTGCCGATGCCCAGGGCGTTACCCTGGGCGTCGACAAAGTCCATCGGCGGCCAGGCATTCATCACGCCGATATCGATCCGCGGATGTTGCGACAGCCACGCTTGCTCCTCCTTGCTCAGCACCACAGAGCTTTCAAGCTCCTCATGCTCGCCCCTAAGCCAATGCTGTTTTAGCGCCCTGTGCTCTCCGGGGGGGGTGCTGGCGAGGACCTTGTCGATTATGTTGGCCAATATCGGCCAGTCTTTTCTGACGCCAATGCGTAGCTCGGCTTTGCTCAATTTATCTGTCGGCGCTAACACCTTGAGCCGCTCCAGATGGTGCTCCCTGATCAATTGATCGGCAACGCTCTGCATGCCGATATAGGCATCCGCCTGACCGTACATGACCTCTTCCAGCGCTTGCCGGGTATTCTCCACGATCAGCAGGTCCAGCGTTGGATACTCCAACGAGAGCCGCTCGTGCAGCCAATAATCTTTTTCAACGGCAACCTTCTTCCCGGTAAGGTCGTCTAGGCCGCTGATGCGAATCTCGTCCTTGCGAATGTATAGCTTAGTGGGCGCCACATGGTAGGGCAGTGTGAATGTCATGTATTGCTGGCGTTCATCGGAGAACGACAGGGGGCCGATCATATCGAGCTGACGTGTCTGAATTTGATCGAGCAAGCCTGACCAGTCGTGGTGAGTTACCCGCTCAAAAGTCGAGCCGAGGCGTGTTTCGAGAAGTTTTAGGTACTCA
>JASFJY010000008.1:0-17542 GCA_050119415.1 Chromatiales bacterium
GCCTTTATCGCCATGGCCACTGCGTTGAACCTGAAGGTTATCGCTGAAGGGGTTGAAACAGCCGAGCAGCAGGCCTTTCTCTTGGCGCAGAACTGTACCGTGGTGCAGGGGTTCCGCTTCGGTCGCCCCCTATCCGAAAAGAGCTTCTTAGACGAGCTACCCGAGGAGGTGAGAAAAACCCGGATTGTGGTTTTATAAACGAGGCTCCTGCGCAAACAGAAGCCGGCACTCACTCATACGACAGCCAAATGACCTAAAACCTGATCGTGAGCGATAACGACGACAACACACAAAGAGGTGTCTATGCAGCACTGACCGGGTTGCTGCTGGATAATGGGGATGATCTGATACTGGCGACAGACCCCAAGCTTGAGCTGGTCTATGCCAGTCGCTCGCTGCTGCATGTCGCGAACCTGCCAAGCGAAAGGTTGCTCGGCCGCACCATCGCCGAGAGCGGCCTGCTTGGCGACCACGCACAAACCTTGCATGAGTGCCTTTGCCGGGCGATCCGCACAACCGAGCCGCAGCAACTCGAGATCGAACATACGCAAGACGGCACACAGCGGATCTACCGCTTTCAGGCTCAGCTCGACTTCGACGGCGATCGTCTGCGCTATGTGCTTGCGCGGGCGTGGGACATCAGCGAGCAACGCCGCATTGAAAACGATCTTCGCGAGCGCGAAAACGAGTTCCGCCGCCTGGCGGAAAACTCCCCCGATAATATTATCCGCTACGACCTGGACGGACGTGCCATCTACTGCAATCGCAAGATCACCGAACGAGCGCCGGGGCTCACTGCCGAGAGTGCGATCAGGCTCAGGCCGAGCGAGTCCGTTCCCCGTGGCTTGTGCGCTAATCAAGCCTATGATGAGCAGCTCATCCACACCTTGACCACCGGTGAACCCGGCACTGTGGAGTTGACGGTGCCACACCCAAAGGGCGGTCTCAGCGTGCACAGCGTCGCGTTTACCGCCGAGTACGACGCCAACGGCGCTATCTGCGGCGCGCTCGCCGTCGGGCGTGACGTAACCGAGCAGGTAGAGGCTCAGCGAGCCTTGCAGGCGAAGGAGCGGGAGTTCCGCACCCTGACCGAGAATGCCAGCGACTACATTGCGCGCTGGACCCCCCGTGGACGCTTGCTCTACGTCAATCCGGCATTGGCACGCCTGTTCGGCGTCCCCTCGACTGAGCTGATTTCGCGCACTCCGAATGATATAGAGGCCGCCTATCAGAGGTCGCTGGTAACTCCCGACTCCAAACTCCAGATCCTGGAGACGTTAAAGCAGGTCGCTCATAAAGGCAGCGAGGTCATGATCGAGGTCCGTCTGCAACCCCATGACATGGAGTGCACCAGGGTACACCAGCTGCGCTGCGTACCCGAACGTGACGAATCGGGCAAGATCTGCAGCGTGCTCGGTTTCGGCCGTGATATCACCGAGAATCTGCAACAGCTCGAGTTGATTCAATCGCTGGTCAGCACCGATCCGCTGACCCGTCTGGCCAATCGACAGGCGTTGGCGCAACGCGCGCCGGCGATGCTGCAGACAGCTAAACGACACCGCTCACAGGTGGCGGTGATGCTGCTTGACCTGGACCAATTCAAGGCGGTCAACGACAGTATGGGACACAGCGTGGGCGACGAGATGTTGTGCGAAGTGGCGCAACGCTTCAGCAGCTGCCTGCGCAGCAACGACCTGCTGGTGCGCCTCGGTGGCGACGAGTTCGTGCTCATCGCAACCGATATCAACAGCACGCTCGATGCATGGACCATTGCCAGTAAGCTGCATGACAAAATGGCGCCTCCCCTGCACATCGGTTACCGCGAAGTGCACAGCTCGGCCAGCATCGGCGTCGCGCTCTACCCACAGGATGGAGAACAGATCGAACAGTTGCTCGCCCACGCCGATACGGCAATGTACCAGGCCAAACGCACGGGTCGGGCGCAGACCGAATTTTATCGTAAGGAATTGAGCGACGCCGTGCACCGGCGGATAACACTGGAAGAGGCCTTGCGCGCGGCCAGCAACGGCAAGGGCCTGGAGTTGTTCTACCAGCCCCAGTTCAACCTGCTTAAATCCCAGGGCATGGTGGGCGCCGAGGCCCTGTTGCGTTGGCAACACCCGATACTCGGTTTCCTCACCCCGGATAAGTTCATCGCACTGGCCGAGGAGACCGGCACCATCGTGCCCATAGGGCGCTGGGTGTTGCACAAAGCCGCCGAGACCGCGATGCGGATAAACCGTGACCGCGCACACCCGCTGCAGCTGGCGGTCAACGTCTCCACCCGTCAGTTCATCGATGACGACCTGCTGGCTGTATTAGATGAGGTATTGGCCTCTACGGGATGTCATCCGGAGTGGTTATCGATCGAGATCACCGAGAACGCGCTGCTGGAAGACTCACCCCACGTACAGAAGACACTCGAGGCCTTCCGTCAGCGCGGGCTGCGCGTCGCCCTGGACGACTTCGGCACCGGCTATTCCGCCCTCAACTATCTGGCGCGCTTCCCGGTCGACTGCCTGAAGATCGACCGCAGCTTCGTAAACGGCATCGGCCGCAGCCACCGTGACGATGAACTGGTCAAGGCCTTTATCGCCATGGCCACTGCGTTGAACCTGAAGGTTATCGCTGAAGGGGTTGAAACAGCCGAGCAGCAGGCCTTTCTCTTGGCGCAGAACTGTACCTTGGTGCAAGGGTTCCGCTTCGCACACCCCATGTCCGAAGAGTCCTTCATAAACGAGTTACCCGAGGAGATCATAAAAAACAGGTTTATCTCTTTATGAAAGAAAGCCGCCCTCTCCAAGCGTCGAAGTCACATGACGCTTCATTGCGCCATAAGGGGCGTTGTATGAGGGAGAAAGCGACGACCGAGCGTACGGCGTATTATTAACATAGTTGGTTGCCAGGTTAATACTCCGGACTGCTCTGAAAGCGATCGCCCGGCTTGACCTCGGGCGAGACCACGCGCACCGTATCACGTTGCTCCCCCCGACCGCTTCCCAGGTAGACGACCCTGACCTCTTCTCCATCCGAGCGTTTTAACCAATACTGCTCGTAGCGATGAATCAACGCCGACGCAGGCACTGTCACAGCACCGCTGTTGTGGGGGAGCAAGAGAGCCAGTTCGGCCCGCAAGCCACCACGTGGGTCTTCCACACCCTCGCCGATTTCCAACTCCACGGCAATTTTACGGGAGACTTCGTCAAAGGCGGGGGAAACCCTTAACAGATTAGCGGGTACCTCTCTGCCCTGCTGCGGCAGATACAATCTCAACGCATCACCCTGGCGTTGCAGTGCCTGATACTCTTCCAAACTAAGGGCGAACGGAACTAACAGCCGGCGAAAATCGCCGATTTCCACCACCGGCTGACCCGTGTTGATCCATTCACCGGGCTCCACCAGCCGATTGATGATGCGCCAACCCTCGGGGATGTGGATACAGTGGCGCGCCTTTGTCTCCCGCAAGGTGCGACTGGCGATCTTCAAAGCCTCGAGCTGCGCTCCGGTCTTGTCCAGATTGCGTACCACGGCATCGAGCTGACTCTCGGAGGAACTCTTCCTCGCCAGCAGTCTACGCAAGCGCTCCACTTCCTTACTGAAGTATGCGTGATCTACCTGTAGCGCCCTGCGATCCTCCCGGTTGGCATCCAGCTCCAGATCGATGAACGTCTGGTCGAGGCAAGTAAAGGGGCGTACCGCATCAGCCAGATCGCCAATGTCCCCGTTGACCTCTTCCACCCGTCCGCTGATCTCCGTAGACAGCACCACACGCGTGCGCTCACGGGTAAATCCTGACAACACTTCCTTCTCAAAAGCGGACTTCGCAGTCACCGTCGGCACTTGCGCATAAAGAGCCGTGGACCAGTACAGCAGCAAAAGGATTAGTAATCGAGAGATCGTGTCCATACCTTCAATTTCTGGATGAAACTGTCTATCACCCTAGCCAGAATGATTCATTAATCTCGACGTGACAGCGTGTGACACGCGGAAACGTCTGATTTTTCATCGGCAATTGATACGATACTTTGGAACAGCGCCGGGTGTGAACCTATTCAGTAAAGCAGCTGCCACCGTCAATCAAGGCGTGGCTCGCCGGCAAGGGTAGTTCCCTTGGCAAGAGCCACAACACCGAGGACGAATCTTCACCACACCTACTCTTGCTGAGAAGTGACATAGTGTCGCATGGTAATAATCTCGCATCGATGAGTTCACATCTCTGAACTTTTATAGCTGCAGATTATTAATCCGACCACTTCGCCAGGTCGCTTAGAAAAATTCACCAACTTAAGGTTCATAAAAATAATGCCTTTATCAACACCGCATCACTCACGTTCAAAGCGATGCCATGTTTTCAAGAAATTCGTCATTGGCTCCACACCCCATCTCGGATGAAGTTGATGAAACGCATCATTCATATAAATATCGAAAAATGTGAACTGGTTATATCCAACTAATCCGACAATAGTCTATTTTCAAATATATAGGGTTCAAAAAAATAATTCGACATATGAATACTGCCGTAACAATACCCTTAGCACCTCTTTACCCTTTTTTTACGACCAACCAGGGTTGCTCACTATATCTTCATTTGATAGATATTCCATTGTGCTTTGATACTCGTGCGCAACCTTTTCCTTACGCGTGGTGCACTGCGGACACTTTGACGGGTAGCTGAGAAAAGCTGATGCCACAATTAGTTACACAACGAGTTTATCGCAAAATGCTGAATCGAAAAAAAACAGATCGGTTTATCTTTCGTTGTAATTCGATCTACTCACATGTACTAAAACTTGATTCGTGATATGAATTCGAGACCTTACCACGGATATATAAATAGTTATGGATGATTAGAAACATGTAAACAAACTTTTATTTTTACACATCATTGTGTTTGTCGATATCTCTTGCTCAACTTACATTTTTATTATTATTTAATAAGTTATCCTAATCAATATAATACCGTTGAAACTCATGGAAGATATGATAAAAACCAGGTAAATCTTATGCACCTTACGTCGTCAAGCAAGCACGCAAAGCACTACACTGATTCACCTTTTGAAAATGCTGGAGCTGATTCTCTTTTCAGCCTTCAACAATTCAGATGGCTGAGCGTGTTCGCCATGTGCCTCGTGACACTATTTTTCGACCACCTATCTCCACAGGACTTTTCTATCCTGCCCCCGCTGCTCGTTGCTTGTGCAACACTTTTGTTCAACTTGATCATCATGGCAATGCGCCACAAAGACTCGCATCATCGCAAACCTTCTTTAAAGCAGGAGTTGATTTTCGATATAATTTCCTGGATAACCTTCCTCTACTTTACAGGTGGCGCCTACTACCCTCTATTCTCCTTTCTACTGCCCTTCGTAGCCATCGGCGCAACTATCCTACCAACTTACCTTGCCTGGACATTGGGTTTACTAACGGTTTTCGTCTTTTCCCTTTTATATGAATATCACCAGCACCTCCCTAGCTATGAATCTCTGATACCTTCAGACCTACACAGGTTTGGACAGTTTGTAGCATTCGCCGCGTCGATTTTGGTTTCACTCTGGTTCATTACCCGCCTAGCTGAAGCTATAAGAAAATGCAATTACGAGCTGCAAGTAACTCGCGAATCAGTTAGACACAACAAATGGATCGTCTCTCTAGGCGGATTAGCTGCTGGAACTGCTCATGAGTTGAGCACCCCACTCTCTACACTTAACACTATAGTGGAAGAGATGAGATCTTTACCAGATCCGGTATATATAAGTCAGTCCGACTTAGCGTTGATGCAGTCACAGCTGATGATCTGCCGCCAATCTCTCACTGAACTGACGAAAAAGGTTAGCCTTTCCCGTGACCATGTCGTGGAGAAAATTGCTATCGACGTGTGGCTAAAACGAATTATACACACCTGGCAAACGTTTCATCCTAACGCTGAGATTGAAACAACGCTAGACAATAATCTCTCACAACGCTACCTGATGCCCGATCTCTCCTTGGAACAAGCGGTACGTAACCTGGTAGACAATGCTATTGAAGCTCACCCGGAAGGCGTCATACTATCGGCAAATTATAATAATGGTAATCTTGAGATCACTGTCTATGATCGGGGACCCGGCATCCATCAGGACATACTGCAGCATCTCGAACTAGGCCTTCCCCAGTCGTCTGAAAAGGGTTTCGGTTTGGGTTTGGGCTTGTCCTTGGCAAAATGCGCGATAGAGCAGCATGGTGGAAAAATGGATTTTAGCAATCCCCCGCATGGTGGGACCGAGGTCAGGGTGGTACTGCCCTTGTATGAGGTTAGCGCGACATGAATTCACATCTGCTATTGATTGAGGATGACCAATGCTATAACCATGTGCTCTCACGCGCACTTGACCGGCGAGGTTTCAACGTAACCAGTGCACTTACATTGGAACAGGGATTGAATCTGACAAAAAATTTGTCGCCTCATTTCATCATTCTCGACCTCAATCTTGACGGCAAGTCTGGACTCTCGCTTATGCCTTCCCTATTGAAAATATCACCTAATGCAAAAATTCTTATTCTTACAGGTTATGCAAGTATCTCAACCGCCGTCGAAGCCATGAAGCTTGGAGCGTGGGATTACCTGCCCAAACCGACTACAGTGGAGAATATCGTCAACAGCCTAACTTCCTTTGGTAAGAGTAAGATGCGTGAACCGGAAGCGCCCAAACAGTTTATGTCTGTTCCACGCATGGAGTGGGAGTACATACAACGTGTGCTGGCGGAACACGATGGCAATATTGCCGCCACTGCACGGGCATTAAAAATGCATCGTAGAACATTGCAACGAAAACTTATCAAACGACCGCCGGTCAAATAGCCCGAATGCTTCACTCGGTCGCTCGAAAAACAAACTAACTTACATTTTTACTTGTTGTTTCTGGAATATTATTAACCCGGCAACCAACTATGCACTCTTCTCGCCGGCCCAATCAAGCCATGCTCTGGTAATATAGATTCTGAGGATGCTTGGCCTCGGCGAAGAAGTGATAGCGCTCCAGTACCAGACCGAGGTACTGAATAAGAAAGGCGGCGATGGGCAATCGGCTCGACTCCAGAGCGTAGGCGAGCAGGATCAACATCACCGGCAGCACAAAGACCATGAGCAGGAAGCTGTAACGCACCATCAGCATGAAAACCTCGGATTTGCCGTGGAAAAACTCCCGCGTGTTGAAGGAGCCGCCCATGAAGCCCTGGGCCTTCTGATGCAGCTCGCTGTGATGGACGCCGATGGCAGACTGCAGATCGACCTTGCAGCGGACACTGGTGTTACGGTAGAGCGAGAAACCACGGGTGACGGCGCCGAGCAGGGTCGCGATCACCGCCCAGGTGCCGTAAAAGGCGACCAGGTTGATCCCCAGGTAGGCAGAGAAAGCGGCCGCCAGCATGAAACCCGAGGCAATACCAAGAAAGAGGAAATTGGCCACAGTCAGCGGCGAGTGCCAAGCCTTTATGAAGCGTAGACTGGCATAGATCATCGCCGTGCAGAGGAAGAGCACAAAGGTCGCGATGGTGCCCATAGCACCGATGATCAGGGTGAAGTCGATCGGCAAGGTCTCGGAAACGATGAACAGGGGGTCGGTCCAGCCCAGGTAGTGGAACAGGCCGTAGAGAAAGGTCAGGCCCATGGCGGCGGGTAATGCAATCACCTCTCGCGATAGCCAGGAAGTGCGCCACTGGGTGGCAGCACGCCAAGCCCGTTCTGGACGACCCAGGTGGAAAACCGAGGCGATCAAGCCGCCGATCAGCAGCACCAGGGCGGTGAGGCTGCCCATGGCGTAGAAGTTATCGCTCTGCGCCGGCAACAGGTTGGCCAAGGAGTAGAGTTGACCGGTGTAGAGGGCCAGAAAGAGGCCCTGACCGGCACCGATCAGGGTGGTCAGAAAAATGACCGAGAAAGCGGGATGCATCTTATTTCTCCGACATAAATTTCAACATTGCAAACTCACAATTAACCAAATCACCAAGCCACATCGTCCAATGTCTCCCCCGCCTCCGGCGCCGGCAGCTGTTCTTTCTTGAGCGGATTGTCTGCGCGTATCAGCTCGTCCTCGTGGATCTGGATACGGGTCTTGCGCCGCGGCAGATAGTGGTTCGCCGGTTTGGTGCCCCACTCCGGCTGCAGCGGATAGCCCCCCTCTTCGCGGATCGCCACCGAGACCGCCGAGTTGGGATCGTGCACGTCACCGAACAGACGCGCGTTGGTGGGACAGGCCAGCACACAGGCGGGCTTGCGTTGGGATTCGGGCAGACTGGTGTCGCTGATGCGGTCGATGCACAGGGTGCACTTCTTCATCACCCGCTGCTTCTCGTCAATCTCGCGGGCGCCGTAGGGACAGGCCCAGGAGCAATATTTGCAGCCGATGCATTTGTCGTAGTCCACCAGTACAACACCGTTGTCCTCTCGCTTGTAGGAGGCCCCGGTGGGACAGACAGGCACACAGGGCGGATCCTCGCAGTGCAGGCACGACTTGGGAAAGTGGTAGGTCTCGGTGTGGGGAAAGACCCCCGCCTCGTAGGTCTGCACCCGGTTGAAGAAGGTCCCGGTGGGGTCTTCGTCGTAGGGCCGTTGATCGGTCATCGGACCGGCCCAGCCGGAGGTGTTCCACTCCTTGCAGCTGGTCACGCAGGCGTGGCAGCCGACGCAGACGTTGAGGTCGATTACTAGCGCTAGTTGTGTCATTTATTTATCCGATTTTGAATTTAATCAGCCGCCGATGTTGTGTTTACGTCGAAACGCCCCGGCAAAAAAGGCCTGCCACTTGCCGCGCTTCGGATCCTGCCCCGGCAGCCGCTTCATCGGCTCGAACTGGGGCGAGGTGACCCGCGGCTCCTGCGGCCCCGCCGGGTAGAGGCGCACCCGCACGTCGAACCAGGCGGCCTGGCCGGTAACCGGATCGGAGTTGGACATGTGATCGCCGGCTTCGCAGGGGGGCAGCTCTTCGGAGATCACATGGTTGAGCAGGAAACCCTTCTGCGACTCATTGGCCTTGGGTGACAGACCCCAGGCCCCGGAAGCCTTGCCGATGGCGTTCCAGGTCCATACTGTGCCCGGCTCCACCGCCTCGGAAAAACGGGCCATGCAGCGCACCTTGTTGGTGGGCGACTCGACCCAGATCCAGTCGCCGTCGCCGAAGCCGCAGGCCTCGCCCAACTTGGGATTGACGAAGAGATAGTTGTGGGTGTGGATCTGCCGCAACCAGGCGTTCTGGGAGTCCCAGGAGTGGTACATGGCCATCGGCCGCTGGGTCAGGGCGTTGATCGGGTACTGATGGGTATCGATCAGCTTGTGCTCCAGCGGCGCGGTGTAGTAAGGCAGCGGATCGAAATGCTCGGCCACCCGCTTGCGCAGACGCTCCGGCGGCTGTTTGCCTGGTAGCTTACCCTGGGCGGCCAGGCGGAAGCGCTGCAGCACCTCGGAGTAGAGATGCAGGGTGATCGGCTCCACATAGCGGGTCATGCCGTGGGCCCGGGCCCACTCCAGGTAACCCTGGTTCCAGTTGCGCATGTACTGGTAGGACTTGGGCAGCTCGTAGTGGTAGACGCAACCGTTCTTCTGATACATCTCCCACTGACGCGGATTGGGCTCGCCCTTGAGGAACTTCTCGCCTCCCTTGCCGCGCCAGCCGGCGAGAAAACCGATGCCGGAGCCCGGCGAAGTCTCGTAGTTGGTGACGAAATCGGGGTAGTTGCGGAACTTGCGGCTGCCGTCCTCCTTGACGAAGGCGGGCAGGCCGAGACGGCTGCCCAACTCGATCAGCACCTCCTGAAAGGGCTTGCACTCGCCCCGCGGCTCCACCACCGGTATGCGTACCGAGTCGACCGGACCGTCGTATTCGGAGATCGGCCGGTCGAGCATCGACATGGCGTCGTGGCGTTCCAGATAGGTGGTGTCGGGCAGCACCAGATCGGCGAAGGCGACCGTCTCCGACTGAAAAGCGTCGGCGACGATGATGAAGGGGATCTTGTACTCCCCGTTCTCATCCTTGTCGCGCAGCATGTCGCGTACATTCTCCGTATTCATGGAGGAGTTCCACGCCATGTTGGCCATGAACAGTAGCAGGGTGTCGATCTTGTAGGGGTCGCCGCGCCAGGCGTTGGTGATGACATTGTGCATCAGGCCGTGCACCGACAGGGGATACTCCCAGGAGAAGGCTTTGTCGATACGCACCGCCTCGCCCGCCTCGTCGACGAAGAGGTCGTCGGGCTTGGCCGGCCAACCCAAAGGCATGCCGTCAAGGGGGCTGTTGGGCTGGACCCCTTCGGGGCCTCTGGGCGGTTTCGGACAGGGCGGAATCGGCCGCGGGAAGGGGGCCTTGTGGCGGAAGCCGCCCGGGCGGTCAATAGTGCCCAGAAGGGTCATCAGAATGCCTAAGGCGCGGATGCTCTGGAAGCCGTTGGAGTGAGCAGCCAGCCCGCGCATGGCATGGAAGGAGACCGGGTTGCCGGTGACGCTTTGGTGCTCATTGCCCCAGCTGTCGGTCCACTGGATCGGCAGCTCGATCTTCTGGTCGCGGGCCACCACGCCCATCTCGTGGGCCAGGCGGCGGATGGTGTCGGCAGGGATGCCGGTGATGTCCTCGGCCCACTCCGCGGTGTACTCCGCAACCCGCTCCTTCAGCAGCTGCATGGCGGGCTTCACCGGAGTGCCGTCTTCCAGGGTGAAGCTGCCCAGCAGGCGCGGATCGCTGCCGGGGGTGTGGGTGGAGATCTCCCGGTCGAGCTCCCGGTCCCACCAGAGCTTGTTCGCCGGATCGAAACAGCCCTCTTCCACGGGCATCTCGAAGCGACGAAACAGGCCGTGGTCGTCCCTCTGCGGGTCGTCCACCACCAGTTCGGCGGCGTTGGTGTACTTAATCAAAAAGTCGCGGTCGAACAGACCCTGTTGAATCAGCTCGCGGATGATCGCCAGCAGCAGCGCGCCGTCGGTGCCTGGCTTGATCGGCACCCACTCGTCGGCGATGGCCGAGTAGCCGGTACGGATTGGATTGATGGAGATGAAGCGCCCGCCGCGCCGCTTGAAGTCGGAGAGCGCGATTTTCATCGGATTGGAGTGGTGGTCCTCGGCGGTACCGATCATGACAAAGAGCTTTGAGCGTTCCAGATCGGGGCCGCCGAACTCCCAGAAGGAGCCGCCGATGGTGTAGATCAGTCCGGCCGCCATATTGACCGAGCAGAAACCGCCGTGGGCCGCGTAGTTGGGGGTGCCGAACTGCTTGGCGAACATGCCGGTCAGGGCCTGCATCTGGTCACGGCCGGTGAACAGGGCGAAGCGTTTCGGGTCCTCGGCGCGGATACGGCCGAGGCGCTCCTGCATGATTTCAAAGGCCCGCTCCCAGGAGATCTCCTCGAAATCGGACTCACCCCGCTCCGCCCCGGCCTTGCGCAGCAGTGGCTTGGTCAGGCGCGCCGGTGAATACTGCTTCATGATGCCCGAGGAGCCCTTGGCGCAGATCACCCCCTTGTTCAGCGGGTGGTCGGGATTGCCCTCGATATAGCGCACCTCACCGTCGCGCAATGTGACGCGGATGCCGCAGCGGCAGGCGCACATATAACAGGTGGTCTCTTTAACTTCAACGCGTCCCTGATCACGATCAGAGTGCGAAATGGGATCCTGCATGGGGAATAACCTTAGAGATTGTGGTCATTTAAATAAGAGTGTTCGAATCTACTTATATTAGCTTTTCGCGAAATTGGGTGCCACAAAACAGTGATCACAATCCTTTGGGCATGGAACACAATCTTTAATAACCACCAGTGGGCAATCGACAGACAATCCGCTGAACAGCCGGCGATTCGTCTTGAACACCTCTTCCGAGCAGCAACGGAACAATGGAGCATACTATCCACCCGGCAACCAAATATGCCGTGTTCAGCCGCCTTCTTCCTTGCCTGTTGAGCCCCTTCTAATTGGATATCCTTCCGCCGCTGTTCTTGAGCAGGCGGCTGATGGAATACTTGAGGTCGTCCGCAATCTCCACAGTTACCTTCGGTATGGGTTCCTCGGGGTACTCGATGCTCTTGGCAATGGCGCACACAACGCGCTTGCTACCCGCCTGCGCCTTGTCATCGCTCAAACCGAGCAACCGGTCTGCCGCCGCAAGGTCGCGGCGCAGAATCTCGTCGGCGCTCTCCTGCTTGTACTCCTCTTTAGTGCTGGTGCGAGCAGCAGCCTGCGCCAGTACAGAATGACCTGCCGGATCATCCTCGTCCTCCAAGTCCTGACTAAGCCCGTATGCCTCGTCCTCATCGTCATCCTCCGGGATGACGGCGGGGCCGATCTGATTTAGCAGGCTGCCGGCGGCACCAAAGCGGCTCGTTGAGGAGAAAACCATGCCTTCCATGATCGGCTCCGACCCGGCCGGATTGGTCGATGTTTTCACCCCGGTTGTTCGGCTCACGGCAGCCGCAGAAGGATTCTCGGTCTTGGCGGCCTGCTGGGGGGAGGGTGCCGCCGGAAAATCCGTACTCTCGCCTTCGTCAATGGCCGCAGGCGTCGCTTTCACCGTCTCGGTTTGCGGCGAAGCCGAGCTGCCGGCCTCGGCGCTCTTGGTGCCCAATGCACGCATCAGGGCACCAATCATGACTTCGATGCCCCCCATGCGCGTGGCGGACGGGCTATCCAGTACCTCGCGCATCTTGGCGATGGTCGGGGACGGTGTGGTGTTGCTTTGCTCGACCACCGTCTTATTCTTGATCGACTCCTGAATCTCCCGTTGCAGTTTGAGGCGAAACTGACGGATATAACCATAACGCGATGCCAGCTTCTTTGGATCGGCCCGCTCGATTTCAAGGAAGGTGTTGACCTTGAGGCGGGATGACTTGCGCCCCTTAATCGGCGGGTCGGCATGGAAGGTTTGGGCGCGTACGAGGTTGTCGTTGAAAAATATATGGTATTCACCTTCGACCTGCGACCTCAAATCCATCAGGTCGATACGCGCGCGCTTGGTGATCGATGCCTCACGCTTGTCGCCGTACTCGCGCAGTACGGTGTTGTCCTGAATGCCGTAGCCGGAGGTCTGCATCACGTCCGCTTCACCGGCCAGCGACTTGGCCAGTTCCCAGGTCTGCTGGCAGTCCTCCGTCTTCATGAATATCTTGCTGTTGGTGTTGGCCACGATCTGCTCGGCTTCGGTCTCCGAACCGCGCTTTATGCCGGCATAATCCTGCCCGGCGAACGTCACCGAGAAGCCCAAACCGCGCGCCTGCGCGGCGGTGACGGCGAAACCCTCGGTGGCTACATATGCATATTCGTCGGCGATGACCAAGGACGGCGTATTACTGGCCGTCGGCAGGGAATCCAGTAGGTCCTCCGCGGTACCCTCGATACGACTGCCGAGGCCTATGGCCATGGCGCCGCGCACCGCTGACAGGATGATCTTGCCGAGGTTCTTCAACTCGGCGGGCGGCTTTTCCATGGCCGGCAGGAGCACCAGCAGGATGCGGTTGTTCATCACCACATCAAAAAAGTCCACCTCGCCCATGGTGGCACCATAGATATGGCCGTAGGTGTCGGTGAGCGAGGACAGGGCACGGTTGAAGTAGGCCGCCGCATAGGAGAACTGGGTGCGGGCCTTTTCGTCCTGTTTGGAGGCGTCCAATGCCTCGTTGTAGCCCTTGGACTTGAGGAAGGCAAGCATGGCCGAACGGGCCAGTTCGGACAGGCCTGAGCGCATGTACAGCTCAATGCAGGATTCCAGATTCATGTAATCGCGAATGACCTGCACTGACAGCTCCAGCTCCTTGGCGTCACGTAGCTCGACCAGGCACATCATCATCGCAGAGATCAGCGAGATAGCCGATTCGGAGAATATGGCGTTCTCGCCTTCCGAAGACGGGATCAGGGACACCAGCACGTTGGTCAGCGAGTCCGCCGAACCATAGGCCAAGGGGTTTGCCGTATTGGACAGGCGCCTCTCTGCGTCACCTTTGCTCTCCCCGCCCGTGGTGTAGTTGATCATCAGAAAATCGTCCTCGCGGCCCACCATGCGCGCAAGGGTATAGATTTGGAGTCCGAGTTTCGGCGCGGCCTTCGGATCGACGTAGATCAGTCCTGAACCCGATGAAATGGCGCCGGCCCACGCCAGGGAAACGAGGAATTCCGTCTTACCCGAGCCGGTGGTGCCGAACACCAGCATGTGCCGCAGCATGTCCTCGTTGGCCAGATACAGCTCCTCATTGGTATCCATTTTATTGCCGATGTGGAAGGTACCGCGCGCCATGTGATAGCCGGTGCGGCCCGGCTTTGGGTCGTTGTAGTCCCTCAACCCGGAGATCGTGGGCAGGCGCATGGGCAGGGTTTCCTTTATGGCATTGCCAAGAAATACCGCCGCGATGCCCGATGCCACCAGTGCAATGGGCTCCAACAGCGCCGGAAACAGCAGCATGCTGATGCCGGCGCCGCCCATGATCAGGCTCAAGCCGTTCGAGGTGTTGGCGAATGTGGAGAATTTCTGGCCGAAGGTTCGGGTGTCCCGGTATAACCGGCGGGCATCTTGTTCGTCCTGCGACTCGACGCCGCGCGTCTTGCGTATTGCGACCATCAGGCGGCTCCTAGTTCTGGATCATCGCCTTGAGCTGCCGGCAGCACCTCAAGTGATTCCTCCTTCATTTCCGACTGATCGGTCTTGTAAGGCATCTGTTTTAGCAAGTGCCATTCATTCATCGCGGTACTTCCATATTATAAAACACTGTCCCATGGAGTGATCCACTGCATATACCTTCCCGTTTCGACCAAGGTCCACCCGCCTTGGTCGGCAATCCGAGTGCGCACGAATGCGCTTTCGGGGATTCTGAATGTGTCCATGAACATTGATTTTCTCGCGCCCTCTCTAATAATTTGATAGTATCATGTTATCATATATTTAGTGTTACTCTAACCCGCTTGTCTGCAACGGGGATCGATATTGTTTGCATGGGGCGTGCTTCCACGCCCTGACGGAGAAAATGAGCCGGGGTGGCGAGGCCGTGTATGCCCCACTGCGGCGGATGGGTTCACATTAATAGCGGCGCGCTGCGCCAATGGACGGGCTAAGTGTCTCGAAGAACATGCTCATTGATGGGAATGCCCAGCAAGACGGCGCTTATGCAGCACCTCCTGCACCTGATTTCGCGCGATCTTGCCAAGGGCGAGGATCACCCGATGGGCGTGGTTGGCATTGGTCTGAGAGGGTTTTCAGACTTCAATGCCGCTTTCGGTCATCATGTCGGTGACGAGCTGCTCTCCGCCCTGCTCCAGAAGATTCATGCCAATTCGTCCCCGGACGACTTGGTGTGCCGTGGGACTGGCAGCCTACTGCTGGTGCTAACCCAAAACCCGGCAGCGATCGCCCGCAAAGTCATGTTCGACCTGCACGACGGCCTGAACGTAGGGGTGCGAAATTTCTGCGTCGTTCCCCGTATCGGTTATGCCCTGTACCCTGATGACACAACGCTTTCCGAGGGATTGGTGCGCATGGCGGAAACAGCGGCGCGCCGCTCGACATGGCATCCGGTGCGCTATGACGCGGTAATCGACGGCAAAAATGAGCAACGCATCCGTCTCCACCAAGACCTGCAAGCCACCTGCAAGGCACCCAGAAAGGGCGGCATTCACGCGGCCTTCATGCCGATCCATAATCGCAACGGGCACCCCGTAAAAACTGAGGCACTGGCGCGCTGGAAGCATCCAAAGCGCGGCGTTGTGCCGACCGCTGAGTTTATTCCGCTAGCGGAGAGCACGGGGCTGATTGCCGACATCGACCGCGTGATCATGGAACAATCCATCGAAATGATGGCCAGCCTGCCAAGTGACATGGGGATTCACCTCAATCTGTCAGGCGACAATGCGGGCAATCCGGTCATCCCGAGCCTGCTCCAGCGGCTATGCAGCCATGCGGGCGTGGCCCATGAGCGGATCAGCCTGGAGATTACCGAATCTGCGATCATCAAGGATCATTCATTGGCCTTGGAGACGGTGATGGCATTGCGCGATGACGGCTTTGGCGTGGTGCTCGATGATTTCGGCACCGGGTATGGCACAATGACCTACCTCAAGGATTTCCCGGTGACGGGCATCAAGCTCGACAAGAGCCTCGTCGATGATGTGCACAAATGCCCACGTTCACGGTCGGTTGCCGAAATCATAATCGAGCTGGCCCGGCGCCTCGATCTCCATATCACCGCCGAGGGGATTGAGTGCACCGAGCAGCAGCAAGTGCTGTGCGATATCGGGGTGGATAACTTTCAGGGCTACCTGTATGCCCCGGCGATGGGCTATCAGGCCTTGATGGATTACTTGCGGGAAACCCGCGAAGGAAAGCGCGTTGCCATTCACCCAGCGGAGGCATGATCCCTCGCGCAGAAAAAAGACAGAAAGCCCGGTTTGCCCGGGATTTCTTAGGGTCGCTGGTCAGGTGGCCTTATTGAGTGGGACCAGACCACGGGTACTGATCATGGGATTCCAGAGCAGCCATCAAGTCCCCCTTTAACGGCGAGGTCTCAATCAGAACCACATCCCTGATGGCCTGCTCCTCATACTTGGCGTTTAGGTTATCTAGCAAATCAGCGTATTTTGGCGGTCTCTCCATCATGGCCTCCGCGTACACCGGGGCCATGCTCGTTGTGCTGTAGGGCTGATACTTTCCCGTATAGGCAAAGCGTACGGCATTGAGGAACTCCGGCTCGTGCGGGTTCGGGTCAACGTCGCGATAGAACACCTTGAGCGCCACGATGGCCCGGCTCTCGTCGTCCGGGGTACTCAGATAAACCGCTTTTTGACCGAGTTCCGTCACCTTGTCCACGGTATACAGTTCACCGGCAATCTCGAAAGCTCGGCCCGGATAGATAGTGCAGCCCACCCAGCGCGGGTCATACGCCCCGCTTTGCGTGCGGATAGTGGAGCGCTCGCTTTCAAGGACGTTGAAGGTCGGTTCCACACCGGCGTCCTTGAGGTGCTGGATGAACGCCTGTGTCGGCGCCGAATCGAAGTCCAGATAGACCCAATTCGGCGTGATGTAGTGCATTCCTTCCTCGGCAAAGGCGCTCAAGTCCATGCCGGATAGAAGAATATCATCATGCGTCACGCGCAGCAGCTTGCCTTTTGTGTCAACGTGTAAGTTGAACTCGCTCATGCCAAGTCTCGCTAGGGGAGGCCCTCTGTTTTGAGGGCATTTTGTAGTAATTCGATACTATGTATCATAACAAACTTCCCCTTGTAGTTCTTCACGTCGGCATTGGACTGTTAGCGCTGAATGTCGCGATTTTCTTCATTGGCATTGCCGTTGTTGCACCGCACCCGGTACACATCGCTTCAGTGCGTGAGACGGAACATATCAGCCCGAATGCTTCACTCAGTCGCTCAGACAATAATATAAGTTTTTGTTTTTAAATGTTATTTTGAGATTTCTTCAAAACATAACGTGCAGCCGACCTACACTAAACGCGCCCTCGCGGGGAATGGCCCAGCCCTTTGCAAGAGGCATAACGCCGCGGATGGCCCCTTCCTGGCTCGCCCGCGGGGAGCCACCCCAATACGCCAGCTCTG
>JASFJY010000009.1:0-17038 GCA_050119415.1 Chromatiales bacterium
GTTTTTCGGGCGTAGCCTGGGCGAACCGCCCGCATTGCCGGCCACCTTAGGGATCGGCGGCAACCAGCCATCCTTGCGCAGGCTTTTCTCAAGGGCGTCCACGGCCTTTTCCACATACGGTTCAAAGATCGGGCCTTCCATGACCTCCTCGGCGCTCAGATGCGCTGCAGCACCAGCGCTTTCCGGCCAGCCTGTCCGGCGACCCATGTTGTTCAGGGCGAAATAAAGGTTGCGATCAATCGGCTTGAGCCAGATAAAGTCCACCGTGGTCAGCTTGCCGCGCTGGCGGGCCAGACGCATGGCATCCATCATCATCGGCACGGCGAACCCATGGCGCGCAAACAGGCGCCGCACCTCCCGCCCCTGTGCTGTCTTGGCGCCGTAAAACGAGCGCACCACCTCGTCCACGCCCTGCGTATTCAGGTCATCCAGCGCGATGGGCTTCTTCTTCGGACCGGTCTCATAGAAGCTGTTGTTAAACTGGATCAGCAGTTCATCGGCCTGCTTGATGCCTTTTTTGCCGCCATATCTGCGCAGGATGAACGCGGCCAGAATGGCCCGGTAGTGGAGCGGTAACCGCTCAAGGAGTTCATCCCCGCTCAGGCCCGGGCCAAGCTGGGCCGCGAACGCTCGCGCTGCCGCCTTGCGGTCGAGCTTGGCGGTTTGCACTGCCGCTTTCGCTCGTGGCTGATCAGAATCCAGCTTCAAGGCATAACCATTCATGACCCGCACCTTGATCGGGGTTGGCTTGGATTGGCGGCTGTCCAGCAACAAATCGTGTTTCAGGGCAAACTGGATGGGAGTCTGGGCAGATGCCCATGGCCCCTGCTCCGGATCGGCATCGAGCAGGTTGAGCCCCACCAGCGGGCGCAGGGCCGGAGACACCTTCGCCTGCTGCGCAAGCAGTGTCTTCATGGTGTGACGCTGACGGTACTTGCGCTGTGGGGAACGCAGCCACAGCCATGCTCCAAAGCTAATGAAGATCGGCGCAATCACGAAGCTGATGTAGCGGTTCACCGCCTCCGACAGCACCCAGACCTGCGTGTAGCCCCAGCCAGCGATATTGGCGTTCGGCAGATTTTCCCGCACCCGCACCCAGTTCTCGAAAGGCAGCACCCGACCCAGAATATCCGCCTCGTAGTAGCGGAACAGGGAAACGTAATAGACCACATAGGGCTTGGCAAACCACAGCCCCGCCATAATCGCGCCAATCGCTACCAGTGTGAGAATCAACATTTCGTTGTTGTCTGGATGGCCCGAGTTCGGCAAGTTCATCGGCCCGGCTCCTTCGACTTGTCCTTCTTGAGCCCCAGCCAGACCGGGAAGCTGGCGGGCGCGCGCGAAGCCAACACGTCATAACGCCACAAACCCGCGGCCACACGTAAACCGGACATGGCGATCAGCAGGATGCCCGGCACCAGCTTGTACACCAACGACCGCGCATCGGGAGCGGCGGCCCACCAGGCAATCAGCAGCAGACCGACCAACACGGATAACGCATGGATAGCGATTTCAATCCGCAGGTTGCGCATCACCATGGCGCGGTTTGCATCCGTGATGCCCCAGTCGCACTCCAACGCCTCGATACTGTCCCAGCGCGGCGGATTACGCAGCGCCTCGGCAGCGCCGCGACGCGCCTCCCCAAAGGCATTGCGCAGGTTATTGAAGCCTTGACCGGCAAACAGCTGTTGCCTGCCAATCCGCAGCATGTGTTTCAGTCCAACCATGAGTTCATCCCCGTTCAGATTGAAATTTGCCCAAGACCTTACCCAGCCCGTCATGCTTGAGTGTGCTCGGTAAATCCACCGCGGGCAGCAGCGCCATGCGCTCAGTGAGACGGTCAAGGAACCATGGGCGCAGCACACCTTGGGGAAATGTCTCGGCAATGGACGCGCGCTCGGCCGGCGTCATACCGGCGATGAAGTCGATCAGCTCGCCTTTCTCGTAGGAGAGGATCGCCAGCCCCAGGGTGGCGGCCTGTTTGAGCACGCTCTGGCGCATGCCGCGAATCTCAACCGGCCTGAGGCGGGCGTTCGGGTCAATGGCCCCGAGCATGGCGGTCACTCGCGCATCCACGAGTGCCTGGATAGCGTCCATCAGCGCCACCATGTCCGGCTTGTCGCCACCGATAATTTGCTGAAAGAGGCGATCCGAATCGCCAAACAGGGCCGGCTTCCACTCGGTCAGGTTGGCGTAGAAGTCCGCCGCCACGGTATTCAGCGTGCAGGCGTATTCCAGTACCCCGCAGGACAGGGGTTGGCAGGCCTCGGTGTCCGCCTGTAAGTCCGACTTCATTTCCTTGGCAAGGTAATTGATCAGTGTTGTAACGTGTTCCTCTTGGATCACCCCTCGGGCCTTCCACAGATCGGCTAACATCGGTGCCACATGCCGCATCACCTGCGCGCGGAACGCGGAATCGGTGCGCAACTCCTCCGGGGCCAACTTGAGCACCTCGTCGGTAATCGCGTTGCAGTGCCCCATCAGCTTGCGCACGGCCTGCGCGATCTGGTGCACATCGACCTTGCTGCCCGGCTGGCATAGCAGCGCACCGACCATTTCCGACAGGATGCGGGAACGGTTCGCCTCTTTTCGCCAGTTGCGCCTGATGGCATCGGCCTCAGCCGACTTCTCATGCGCCCTGGCCACCACTTCGGCCAGCGACAGGGCCGCCTCGGACGGATTGGCACCGGCAACCGACTCGCCGCCGTGCTGGGACGCGTCATCGACTTGGGCGCGCTCGTCGCTCTCCATGTCAGCCTCCCAGTACCGAGACGCCCGGTTCGGCAGGGTTGGGCATTTGCGCGCAGCGCGACACATCAGCCGCCACCATGTCGGCAAGCTGGGTGAGTTCGATGACCGGGCGATCTTCGGTGCTCAGGTCTTGACGCAGCGCCAAGTCCGGCATGCGGTAGAGCGCGTCCAGCAGCATCAGGCCGGTCGCGCTGAATGACTGAGCATCCCTGCACGCCGTGGCCTTGGCACCCAGCAGGTTGTGCTCAAAGTCCTCCGGCGTTTCGATTCGCAGGCAGTCCATGATCTCGTTCAGGCCCGCCAGTTCCGCAATGGGCCGCGCCACGGCCACCAAGGCAGGAAGCCCGCCCGCAGGGTTGACCACCTCAAAGGCCTCCAGCGGTTCACCCATGAAGTGAAATTCCATTCCCTTCTTCTCGATCAGGGTTGCCAGCCTGTCGAGCAGCGAATCAAGGTTGTCATTGTTGGTCACGGGCATGCCCTCGCTGTTATCTGATACTGCTATATACAGAAAGCTCTTATTAAATCAGGTCGATTCGAGAACCCGGTTCGGATCAAGCACGCCCCAGTCCTCGATCGCATACCCTGGTCGGCCCGGTTGTCCTCAAGCGGCACCCTGCAACCCCTAGGACTTGGCGGTACCCAACAGTTCGGCAATCAGGATGTCGTAGGCACTGTCATCCGAATCGTCGCTGAAGCTCGCGCGAATCTGTTCCAGACGCTCATCAGGCCCCTTGGGCAGCTTCTGCGCCAACAGTGCACGCGCCTTGGCCGGTGCCATCAGGCCGTAGAGACGATCACGCACAATGCGCTCGTCCGCATTGGTGGCGTAGGCCCACCGCTCAATCGCGCCCAGCGTGTTGTAGGCGAGCTGGGTCATGTTGCCGCGCTTGGTCTGGAACTGGTACAGCGCCATGGCCCCCTTCGCATCGGGACGCTTGATGCGGCGCACCGCCGACTCGGCCGTGGCGTTGAGACCAAAGGTTTTGACGATGCTCTGAATCTCCTGCTCCTTGCCGGCGCCCAGAACGGCCACCGTCGAGGACAGGTCGATCATGGCCTGATCGAAGTCGGCCAGGCGCTGACTCAGCAGCGTGATGAGCACCTTCCACTTCGGCCCTTCGCGAATGTCGCGCATGACCTGCGCACGCACGGTCGGGTTGCCATCCGTGCGGTGGAACTCGTCCATGCACAACGATTTCAAGTCCTCGGCGGTTTCCACCACCCGCTTACGGTGGAACGCCGCCGCCTTGAGCGGGAAGGCCTCCAAGTCTTCCGGTGTGACGTAGAACTTCGCGCACAGTACATGCCGCCCCAGCATATACATGATGGTGGTCTGGCGCTTCGACAGCGGATCATTGCCATCCGGGCAAACCTCCTGCAAGTCGAGCGAAGCCACCCGCACATCGGACAGGTCGAAGGCAGTAACGCCGTTGAAGATCGGAAACTTGCTGATGGCGTCGTTGATGGAGCGCCACACGAACTCGGTGAGCTTCTCTTGTGTCGGCGTGACGCCCGAGTAAATCTTGGCGAGGTTCTGATCCATGACCGCCTGCGCGCAGTCGGTCAGGTTCGGCATGGCGTAGCGCTGGGCCAGCGCCGCCTCATGAGTGTAATCCCGATCAAACAGTTCCTCGGTGACTTCCCACCATGTGGTCGCCACATCAGGCACAATATTCAGTTCAGCCATCAGCGCGTCTACCTTCGCGTCAATGCGAGGCTCGTAGCGCCGCGCGCCCCCGCTTTCCGGGGCCAGTTTGTCGTACACGCGGGTAATGATCTCGCCCACCAGGCCGGCCACGCCGTCATAGGGCGCCTCCGCATTGCTCGGCGTGCACAACAGCAGCAACAGGTTGCTGAGGAATTCGCGATGGATCGGCAACGGACGCGCCAACATCAGTGGCAGGTCGAAGGGATTGATGGCGTATTTCTCTTCCATGCGCATGCGGAAGTAGCCGACCTCATGCGCGCGCCCGGCCGGCAGTGCCGATTCAAGCAGGGAAATCAGGCCGCGTGAGGAAGGGCCAACATCCAAAATGGAGATCAGCGGCAGACGCTTGAGGCCCGGCGACAGAATGAGCGCCAGATTTCGGGTGGCCATGGACACCGACTTGCCGAAGCGCGGCGGCGCGAAGAACAGCTCCAGCCACGCCGCCTGCAGGGCACTGCCCGGCTGGTAGGGCATCGCTTTGCCATCCGGGGTGCGCATGATCATGGCCCCGACCCGCCACGGCGAAGTGGGCCGCGTCACCGGCAGCATCTTCAGGGCTTGGTGTAGGGGGGGCGCGAGTACCGGCGCCGGGTTCAGACGCGACACCCCCGGCAGGGTGGAAGTGGTCCCCATCAGCGGATCGCCTGTTATATCGGTGGTCTCGCAGGTGCCCCAGCCCTGCACGGCGCGGGCCAACAGGGAGGCGCGGGTACGGATCACCTCGGGATCACTTGAAGCGGGTGCCCATGTGTCGAACAGGATACGCAGGCGCGGCAGGATTTCCCCCGCCTCCACCGCCTTCTTGATACTCTCGGCCGCCGAATGAATCTGCTTGTTGCGGCCGGAACCAAAGCGCAGAATCGAAGCCAAGGTGGCGTTGAAGTTCAGGGCGCTCACGCCATCCCGCGCCAGCGAGAAGGAGGCACGGTAGGGGATATTGCCGTTGAGCAGACGGTTGAACAGTACTTGGAAGTGACGCACCTCGTTGGGACCGATACTCATGGCCAGCGGCGCATGGATGCGGTCGCCAATCTCGATCTGGCGCATGTTGCGAATCTCGCCCGCCCCGCGCGGGAAAATCTGATCCCCCAGCCGCGGGTACAGGAGTTCCGTGAAATCCAGCGGGCGCTTGCTGACCGGGTGGCGCTTGGGCAGCGGATCACCCGGCAACAGGGCGCGCCAGCCGTCATCGGTGTAATCGGGATCATTGGCACGGCGCATGTCCGCCAGCGCCTCATGGGCATCCAGCAGTTCCACCAGAATGTCGGCCCGCTGGATGTCGGAGACAATGCCCGACACCATTGATTCGTGGGCGTCCCGCACAATGTCGGCTGCCGGCGTCATATTCTGCGCCCCCTTGCCCGCCGGAGTCTCGCGCGCCTTGTTGATGCGGTCTTTCATGGCATCCTGACGCTGGGCCTTGGTCAGCCCCGCGTAATCCGTCCAGACCACCAGCCACGCCTGTTCGACAGCGGTAAATTTTGACAGTGTTTCCACCTTGTCATCCAGCAGGTCGAACACATCGAGACCCATGTTGCGGGCCGTCTGGTAAGACGGCTCCAACGCCTCGCGGATCACGCGCTTGGACTCGTCCGGGTCGCGCAGGAACACGAACTGGAATTCGTGTCCTCCTTGGGTCAGCGCCGGCCGAATGGCACGGTCCAGTGTGGTGACGATTTGATCGAATTCCTCGCTCCCCACCATGTTCAGCGAACCGTCAATGCGGATCAGGCTCACCAGCGCCCCATCACGGGCCACAAGAGAGTGCTTGGAATTGGCGGACTCGATCTGAACATAGGATTCGGCATTCCCGGCAAACAGGTTGGAAATGCCGTACAACAGGTCGGCGGCGCGATCTACGACTTTGAAGGCAAGGCTATCTGTCATCTCTGGATCAACCCTTTGGTAGTGGATCAGGCAGCGCTGTCGATGCTCTGCAGGGGCACGATCTGTTCATTGAGCATCGGCGCCGCCGGCTTGCTCATGCCGCCTCCTTGATCCGGACCTCGATCGAACGCAGGATAGCGGCCCAGCTCTCGGGCTTGAGGTCACGCTTGCCCCAGCTGTGCTCCACCCAATAGGGCACCTCCTTCTCGGCGTACTGCAAGTAGTTGGGTAGAAAGCGCACATCCGCCAGCACGCGACCGCGAGCCTTGTAAATCTGTATCGGCATTTCCAGCAAGGCGGCGCCGAAGGTGTCCGGTGAGCTGGATTGATCGCCGTATTTCGCTTCCATCGCCTCGCGGCCCTGCTTGAGGATGGACTGCCACAACGCGCTGGCTTGGCTCTCCAGTAGCGTATCCACCGCACGAATCTCCGCCAGCCGCTTGAACGCGAAGACGATGTGCGCCAGACGGATGATTTCAACTTGCGACAGGTGCGGGTAGAGGATGATATGCCCCCGCTTGAGGCCGATGTTGAAGCATTGATGGCACATCGGACACAAAGTGATCAGGTTGGCGGGGGAATTGCCGGGGTGGTTGTCGTCGATGGCATGAATCTCAAGGAAGCCCAAAGACCCGGATTCGCCGGACACCGAGACAAACCCACAGGATTGGCAAGTGTGGCGGTCACGCTTGATGACCGTCGACTTGACCTTCCGGAAAGCCTCGCCCGCCTCCAGCGCCTGCGCGTCTCGGGATCGCCATCTGGCGCGATTGACGGACAGTTCGAGTTGGAGGCGGCCCATGATTTACAGACCGATGTTGCTCAGCTCGCCGGCACCCTCGCCAGCGCCGATGGAACCGGTGATGGCATTGATGATGAAACCGATCACGGTCAGCAGGGCACCGAAGCCCAACAACTTCCATGCACTGGATGCCGGTTCAGGATCGTTCGGTTTACGCATGGCCAGCTTGAACACGCCCCAACCGACGAGGACGAAACCGAGCGCGAGGAAGATCAGCTTGGCGCCTGAGGCGATACCGGAGGCCTGTTCACCGACGTTTTCGCCAATCTCGCCGACACTGAGGGCATGGGCATTCATGGCCAACAGGGTCAGGCCGGCCATGAGGGCGGCTTGAGTGTGCCGCATCTTGTTTTTCAGGGAATTAACAGCTTTCATGGTTTGCTCTCCAATAGGGTGCTCAAACGAGCAGGTTGGTCAGGGATTGAACGGCACCACCCGCCGTTTCCCCGAGGGTTTCAATTAACAGGTCAAGATTGATGGCGAAGGCGCCACCGATGATATGGGTTATCGGTTTGCCCATACCGTGCTGACCGTTCCGGTGCGAGTTGCTGTAGAGCATGTACCAGCCGCTGACAAAACCGACAAAGCCGACAAGGGCCACGGCGAGGAAGGCAAGCCGCATGGCCGCGTCGAACATCAGTTGGCCGCTATCCTCATAGGTATCAACGTAATCCAGTGTTTGCAGCGCGGACTGTTCGAAGAACGTGACCGTCATGATTTCCAACATACCCATGATGTTGACCATGAAGGAACCGATCGTGATGGCCACCCAGCCGGTTATGGGACTGACCTGCGCGAACATGCTGGTGGACCGGGACTGGGCGAAAATCAGTTGCAGCACCCCGATGCCGACCAGTATGAAACCGATCAGAATCGTCCACAGGTTGATGGTTTTCCACCATGGCAGCAGGCTGCTGTACAGGTTGGTCAGAACGTCGGGGTTCATACTGCTCGACCATCCGCTTTAGCGGATCACGCCCTTGTTGGTCTTGACGTAGCCGGTCACAGGGTCGATGGCGGCCACCTTGATATCATTGGCCAGCCAGTCACCCTCGGACAGCATGTAGGCACGGCCAGCGGTGTCGGAGACAATCGCGCGGCCCGTGGAAACACCGATCAGACGGTAGCCAGGCAAGTTCTTGGCGACCGTGCTCGGCTTGCGCCGCTGCGTGCTGGTGGCCGGTTTCGACGCGGGCTTGGCGGCAACCTTCGGCGTCTTGGCCGCTACCACCGACTGCGCCTTGATCGCCTTCTCGACCATGGCAAGCGCCTCGTCATGACTGGTGAGCCGCTTGAGAATGTCCCGCTGGGTCTCCGAGAGTGAGCGGATTTCCTTCATCATGGCGCTCATGTCCTCACGCAGAACGGCCACCAGCCCTTCGAGACCGTCCCCGGACGGCGCTACCGCGCGCGCATCGGGTTCCTGTCCCTTGCCTGGTGAGGCCGGCACCTCATCAACCATGGCCAGCTCAAAGGTGGCCGGCTGGGTACTGGCGGGCGGCGGCGGTGGAGGCATGACGGATGCCACGGCCCCACTTGCAGACAGTTGCAGCGTTTCGGACGGCTGAGGCGCACCCTGTAACTGGGCCACCTGCGGTTGGGGCGATACTACTGCTTGCGGCGGCATGGCCGCCATTTCAGTGGCGCCCTGCACCAACTCCTCGGTGATAGCCATTGCCGGCTGGCCCGCCAGGGCCTGCGGCGGGATCTGGGTCGCTTCCAGCATGTAGCCGGCCTGTTCCTGCTGGCCGCCGAGCCCGAGCATCACCTTCACGTCATCCAGCATTCCGGTCATATAGGCGCCCGCGCCGGCCAAGCCAAAGAAGCCCACGCCCAGCCCGATAACCTTCAGCTTCTGTGCGCGGGCCGCCTGGGCATCGTCATCAGGATTACCGGCGGCGACTTCGGCATCCGCAGCGCCAACGACATCGTCGAGTTCATCGTCAAAGCCGGTCATATCGGTGGTGTTTTCACTCACGGGATGGTCCTCTCAATCGGTCAAAGAGTTGCCGGATCAAGAATGAGCACGCCCATACCCTGATCTGGATAGACTTGAATCGTGGTCGGCCGGTCGGCCATATCCGCCAACAGGGTGCTGACGGCACGCCCGACTTCGGCCAAGGCAGCCAGTGCAATGTCTCGGCTCTCCATCGTGCTGGACTGGACCACCTCCCCATCGTCGCCCACGGTGGCCTCCTGCGCGGCTTCGACCACCGCATCGCCGTAGCCGGTCAGAAAGGCCGCGCCCGCGACGGCGCCGAACTTGAGCAGGTAGTGGTGGTTCACATCATCCGCCAATCCCACGGTGAGCAGGCGCGGATGGACGGCCACGGCGTTCAGATCGCCGGTACGGCCATCCGTCAGGGTGAAGCTGGTGAACTTCACTACAACGTATTCCTCCATGGTGTCGAACTCACCGAGCAACACGGCACCTGCATAGGAACCGGAGCGCACGGTGGCCCGCACCGGGCCGGGCACATCGGAGTTCACCGCCAGATCAAAAGTGGCGTAAACCACGGCGCCGCGACGAAACACCTCGATACCCTCATCACCCTCGCTCCCGGCATTTTCATCAGCTTCGGCAGACGCCGCCGCCATACGCAAATTCTCCGCCTCGGCGTTGGCGCGCACCGCCACCGGCGTGGTGGCCGTCATGAAACCCTCGGTCCCGGTCAGTTCGGTACGCAGCGCCACTGCTTCGCGCTCAAGCCCCTTGAGGCTCTGATCGAAATACTCTTGGGTCATGTACACACGCCCGGCCCCGTCGCGCCAGTAGGGCAGCTCGATGCGGGTATCCTCTTTACTCGCCGAGCCCCGCTGCGACTTGAGCTGCTGGGTCTGCTGGCGATAGCGGCGAGCCTCGCTCTGGCTCTCCTTTATCTCGCGTTCAAGGCTATCCACCCGACGCTTGAAGGCTTCCAGTAGGTCATGGGTCTCCTGCCAGGCAAGACCGCCCGGCTTTTCCCCGATAATGGTGGCCACGGCGCTCTTGTTTTCCTTCTCCGCTTCCATGATGGCCATCTGGTTACTCTGCGCGACAAGCTCGCGGTAACGCGGGTCGCTGGCATCGGACGCAACGTCCCCCCGTTCGGTCCGCTGGGGCTTAACGCCCACGGTGGACTGCGCCTGCTTGTTGCCATTGGTCATGGAGAACAGGATGAGGCCACCGACAGCCACCACAACGGCGGCCGCGCCGAACAGTAGCGCGGTACGTGCCGAAGAACTCATAGCGGACTTGCTCATGAGGCCCGCGCCTTGATCTTGAGCATCTGCATGCTGCCTCCATGGACATAAAGGATGAGCGGAACCGAACGGTCGAAACGGCACACCTTGACGCCTGCCGCACCCTGCACGATAGCGGAGCATTGGCCGGACTGGATCGAATCGGCAGTGGTGCGCACATACATCACACCGTCCACGTCATAGACGCGGAACAGGGTGGAATCGACCGGTATGGGCTTGGCATTGTCCGGCGGCACGCCATCGAGAATGGCACTCATGTTGGCATCGTCGGTAGCCTGCGCGGTCAGGGGGACCGCTCCGAAGCTACGGTCAACGCCACTTGCCGTGGAGACCGGGCCGAAGGCCGAAACTTGCAGGTCGGCACGGGCATCCATCCGGCCCCGGTCGATCTTGAGGCTGGCCATGATCGGCACGGCCAACCCTTCGAGGGTCAGGACCACCGAGGAATTGCCATTCTGCGACAGGGCCGCCAACGTCACCAGGTTGTGCGGATCAATATCGGGGACGGCGATCTGGAACTTCTTGGGATTACCGAGTGTGTGTGAGGTGATCGGCCACGGATTACCGGCCTTGTCCACCAGAACAAGCGTACTCACCTGCCCCGGCGCAATGGTGATCGACGGGATGGCAGCCCCCGGTGTCAGGTCAATCTGAATCGTGCGGCTGACCATCTTCGGTGGCGGACGGGTATCCGCTGCGGCATCGATCTTGGCGTCCATTTGCTGCATATAGGCCCGAATTTCGTCCGGGGTCAGCGGCGCCATGGCCGGCAGCACGGAATTCAGCATAGTATCGCGGTCGGGGGCCAGCGGCGGGAGCAAGAAAGCGGTGGATGGGTCGTCAATCGGCGCTGGCGGCTGATCCGCCTCGGCGGGCGCCGGCGTCAGGGTCGCCTGCTTCTGGCCGGACACAGCGGCCGGCGATTTTAAACCCGGTGGGCCGGAGAAAATGGTTCGGGGTTCCTCCCCCGCCAACAGGGGTTGACCAACTCCCGACAACATGGCGACTACGAGCAGACGCTTGACGACCGTCATCTGACTTCACTCCCCGACTTGAGGATGACCTGATTGATGGCATAACCGCGCGAATTCTCCTGCGGCGTGGTGCGCAGCACGGTCAGCACCGCGGTCATCCGCGCGGTGTTCTTACTGCTGCCGGTATGCGTGGTGACGATCAGGGGCACCTTGATCTTCCAGACGTGACGACCGGAAACAACCCCCTTCGCGGTCACAACCGGCGCTGCCGTGGCCGATGCGCTCATGACCTGCTTGTTGGCTTCCAGCACATCGAGGTTGCCGGAGTCCTTCATCGCCTTGATGAAGGACTCGAAACCCGGCTGAGTGAAATGGTGACGTGCCGCTGCCAGCGTTTGCCGGAAGTGCACGAAGTCCAGTGACAGGACTTCCGACATGGCTTCGGACGCCCAAGTCGTCACATTGGAGTCCATGACCAAGGGCTCATTGAGCGGGCGAACCGGCGTTAGCCTGCCGGTTTGCGTGTCCTGCAGGAAATACTTGGCTTGCGGCGGCAAGGTGACCTGATAGGCCAGCCCCGCCCCCAAAACCAGGTTGAGCGTGATCGACACGGCGGCGGTAGGCAGCAGCCAACGCACCGCCGTCCGCGTCCACTCATTACGTTCCACAACCCGAGTCATATACTAAATATTACGGTAATACCCAAATGATTTTGATTTGAGTATTAAACGGTAATACCGTATTAAATGCAAGAGGATACACTTCACGCACACTTTGCGCGTTCCATGGTACGCCTTGAACAGCTTACTCCGGGGCCTCCTGAGGCTCTTGGGGCACAGGCCGGCGGGGCGGCGAACGAGCGCGTTCCGCGCATATCGGGAGACAATCGCTAGTTGAAATGGAGATCTCCCTGCCCCGGTAAGAATGGGACAGGCCGCAAGCCCTCCCAAATCATAAAGTTGGGGAGATCCCGGTTCCTAGTTTCACCCGACCGCTTGGAAAAGAAACTAACGGGACAATCCGAGCAGCTTCCTGGCGACCCTTTAATAAGCGGACCAGGCTGCCCTTCCATCAGAGGGGCAGGCTGTGGCGGCATGAAGGGGACTATCTTAGTACCCAATATAAGGTACGCCCCTTCCAGATATGCCATCTGACCTCTCTTGGCTTAACCGAAACGTAACTTTTGGAACAATCAAGATAGAAAATAATAACTCGTTATATTTGAAATATAATATTATTTTGGTAGTATCTAATTAAATTCGACTTCATGTTGTAACTGGCCCATAGCGCTTGCGGAGTATAGTGGATGAAGAAATCTGCCCTTAGCCTGACAGTGTTTGCCCTGCTGTCAGGGTGCGCAAACCACAAGCCAGTTGTCGTGGCAGACAAAGCCCCCGATCCGGCATTGGTGGCCCTGAAGGAAGCGGCCGAGCAGGTAAGCCAGTCGTTCGAGCTGGTGGCCGCGCTGGAACAGGCCAAATCGGCAGCGCCTTCCTTTGCTCAGCCGAACGACCCGGCATTGCGAAAGCGCATCTCCATGCCGTACTGGCATGGTCCGATGGACAAGGCGGTGCGTGCCGTGGCCAAAGAGATCGGATACAGCGTGCGCGTGATGGGGCGCAAGCCCCCTGTCGATGCCCTGATTTCCGTCAACTTCAACCAGACCCCGGCGTGGGATGTCCTGCGGAACATCGGCCTGCAGGCCGGCAAGCGCAGCGGTATTGTCATCAATGCCAACATGCGTACCCTCACCATTCACTACAAAGATGCCAAGGCCTCGGAAGGTTGATCATGTGGGTTGATTTGCCTCCCGAGCCGCCCGCGCAGATCGTGCAGACTGAGTGCGCCAAACTGGCGGATATCGTTCTGACGCTTGAGAACCCGCGCACGGAACAGGCCTCCAGCTCAGATAGCGCCGGTTTCATGGAGGGCCTGCGGGAAAAGGCCATCCGTACCGAGGCGCTGACCAACGCTTCTCAGTTCGGACTGGCTTACCGCACCCTCGAACTGTCCACCTTGATGGAACAGCCGGAAGTGCGGGGCGCGCTGGATGGCGGTTTCAACTTCACCGCGCTGCAAACCGACTGGCAGGTGATCCCCCCGGTGATCAGCGAGGCCGGCGAAAGCTTTTCCCGCTCCACGGATGGGCAATCGGCCCGTCGCGCCATGGTGACGTGGAAGATTCTCGAACCGGCCAAGCTCGTCACAGCGCCACCGAACTGGCGCGAATACCTGCTGCGCGAGATCAACGAACCGTCATTCATTCCCACCCCGGCGCTGCTGCCGCTGGATGACCATGAGCGCGAAATCTGGAAGTCCGCGCTGTGCGAGGGCTGGGCCGCGGGCTACCAGCAGGCCTCCCTGACCTTTGCCGATGACCTGTCCCTGCTGGTGAGGGATTACACCGGCATGCTGCGCTTCCGGGCGCTGATCAAGCTCGGGGTGGTCTCCGAGCCGGTCGTCAGCGAAGGCCGCCTCGGCGTCACTGTCGACAGCAACCGCGTGAATGTGGATGACCGCACCTACCTGATCACCCATCCGGTGCGCTTCCGCGACGTGGATGACTGGGTACCCGTTATCACCCGTCCCTTGCTGTTTGGAGGCGACGCGCAATGAGTGCCGTAATGAACGCCACCGAGAATCGCACGCAGGAAGCGGCGCACGACCCCTACAATCTGGACAGCCTCGAGGTGCCCCGCGTGCCCGATGCCCTGACCCGCGAGGTTTTCGACGGCATTCTGATGTGGGCCTACAAAGCCGGCGTGTCCGATATTGCGCTCGCATCCAACGAGAAGATTTGGGCGCGCCTGCACGGGGAATGGATCGAAATCACGCATCGGCGTATCCAGACCAGCGAAATCAGCATGATTCTCAACGCCTCGTCAGGCCAGAGTTCCAGCGCCTCGCAGGTACTCTCCGGCATGGACGTGGATTATGCCTATGAGGTGCGCGAGGGACGCTTTAATCGCTACCGCTTCCGCGTCAATGGCACCGCCATCAAGGACGGCACCGAAATCGGCATCGAACTGGTGCTGCGTTCCATCCCGTCGATCCCCCCGACCGTCGAAAAGCTGGGGATCGAGCCGGAAATCATGGAACACGCCACGCCGAAGTACGGACTGGTGCTCGTCACAGGTCCGGTCGGCTCCGGCAAGTCCACCCTGCTGGCGGCGGTGCTGGGACATATCGCCACCCATGAGCGGCGACGCATCATCACTTACGAGGCGCCCATCGAATTCGACCTGATGGGGATTCCCGACCGCATGGGACCGGTCGTCCAATCGCAGGTACCGGACCACCTGCGCAAATTCGATGACGCCCCGCGCAACTCCCTGCGCCGGGCCGGCGACGTGGTGCTGTTCGGCGAGGCGCGCGATCAGGAGACCTTGCGCAACATGGCGCGCACGGCGGAGACCGGCGTGGCGGTCTACGCCACCGTCCATACCAATTCGGTATCCGAGACCATCAGCCGCATGGCGCGCGAATTTTCATGGGATGAACAGGAAGGCATGAAGGCGGCGCTGATTTCCGCCATGCGCTTGATCGTTCACCAGCGCCTCATCCGCACAAACGATGGCCAGCGCATCGCCCTGCGCGAGTACCTCCCCTTCACCGAATCGGTGCGCAACACACTGATGAACGTACCGCTCACCGACCTGATTACCACCACCCACAAGCTGGTGGTGGACATGGATACCTCGCTGATGGCCGATGCGCGCCGCAAGTACGAGGAAGGCCTGATACTCAAGGCCGAATTCGATGCGCTGTGCCGCATCTTCGAGAGCGAGGGAGGTGATCCTCATGTGGCGTGAGGCCTCGCGTACCGCAACCGTTTTCGGCATAAACGCCATCGCATTTGTCCCCTACCTCCTGTTCCTTCTGCACTGGCGCTGGTGGACATTCCTGCTGGCCACCTCCTGCGTGGTCGCGCTGGCTCTACTGGCGCGCTACGGCATGAACCCAATGGCCTCCCTGCGCCTGCTGAGGGCCAGAATCGGCCAGTTCATCAACCGGGGCGTGCGCCCGAACGGCCGACCCAACGCAATCCTACGGAGACTGATCCAATGACAGCCGCAGCCAAATCCAATGATGTCGAGCAACCGGCCGCTTCCGTTGCCCTGGAGGCACTAAATCGGGGGTGTGAACACTCTCGAGCGTATTTCCGAGGGTATCTTCCCAGGAATCGAAATGAAGCCCCCGCGGGGCGAATCCAAGACCAGCACAAAATCCAGCGCAAGTCCGCATCGAGCGGCCTTTTACCACAAGCATAGAGAGGCTCATTCCGTGAAGAAGTCCATGATTGCTCTATCCATGCTGGCCGCATTTGGTACTACCAGCAGCGCGCTTGCTTTTTTCCATGTGGATGACACCAAACCGGTCCCGCCGCCGATGATAGCCAAGGCCACACCGAATGCCGAGTCATCCCATGGCACGGCCACCACGCGCCCGTTGCTCGATCCGAAGGAGTGGCGGGATGTGGACGCCCTACCCAACATCAAGGAGATCGGCTTCGGCAAGGCCAAGGTCGTCAAGGGCTCCGGCAGCAATATGAAATTGTCTGACGCCCTGCGGCTTCTCGTGCCGAAGGGCTGGAAAGTCTATACGCACAATAACGTCTCCGAGGCCGAGGTCATTTCTTGGTCCGGCGGTCGCCCGTGGACGGAAGTGCTGTCGCGCATCGGCACCAATCACGGCTATGAATACCGCGTGCATTGGGACAGCAAGACCGTCACCGCACGGCGCGCCAGCACCATGGACGCCAAGCCTGCGTCCAAGGATAATACGCCTAAAAATACATATTTTGGTATTACCAAATACATGGTATATAAAGGGGAACTGCTAAGTAATGAACTGGCTCGCTGGGCTAAGACCGAAGGCTGGAATCTGCACTGGGGGATCTCCGAAGACTACCCGGTAGCCTTCGATACCGAGTTCGACGGCAAGACCATCGTCGAGGCCGTCCAGAACGTGGTCAAGGCCTATCAGACCCGTGGCGGCATGCCCGGCGTCATTGCCGTGCACAGCGAAGCAAACCACGTAGTCAGCATCGAATACATGAAGTGATGGTTACCTTGATGAACACAAAAATGCTTACTCGCACCATGATTGCCACCGCCCTGTCGGCAGCCCTGACCGCCTGCGCCGTGCCCAACCAGCAGCTTGTGCGAAACGTATCCGCCAAACATCAGGAGCACCTTGAGTCCACGCAGCGGAACATGGACAGGGTGCGCGAAGATGCCACAGCCGAGACGCAAGACTCCCGTCCGCATGTACCCTGGGTGGCCGTCGAACCGATCACCGTCAAACCGAAACTGCCCGGCACATTCTCGCGCAAGGCCGTCCTGAACGAACCGTTCGAGGCGCCCATCGGCCAAATCCTGAGCAAGATTCAGCGCATTATCGGCATGGACGTGCGTATCGAGCGCGATGTGTTCGAGCGGCCGTCCGAGGCCGAATCCGATACCGATTCCGCTTCTGACGATTTGGGCAGCGACAGTGCCGAAACGGAAATCCTGGCGTCGGGCATGCCGAGCTTGGGCGACAACGCCAGCTCGTTCGAGCAGATCACAACCAGCTTCTCTCATACGGGCACCACCAAGACCCTGCTGGACTCTTTCGCGGCCAACCTTCAGGCCGACTGGCGCTATGATCCAACCCTGAACCGGGTCG
>JASFJY010000010.1:0-16941 GCA_050119415.1 Chromatiales bacterium
AAGAAACCGCTTGATCCGCTCCACCCCTCGGTTACACTTTGTACTTTGCTAATATTCCAGGAATAACAAATAAAAACCGTAAGTTAGTTTATTTTATAAGCGGCCGGGCGAAACATTCGGCTTAGCAGTGGGATCCAGCATGGGGATGGAGAATGAATCATGAATGAGGCATCTGTTCAGTCGGCAGCCCGCTCACCCTTGCGCCATGTCGGATCCTTTTCCCGACTCCTGATGCACCATTTCAATCAGGATGCTGTTGGGCAGCATGTGGCGGCGCTCACCTATACCACCCTGCTCTCCCTGGTGCCGCTGATGACGGTGATGCTGGCGCTATTCTCCGTCTTTCCGGCCTCGGAGCGAATCAGTCAGACGGTGGAGGATTTTGTGTTTCAGAACTTCGTGCCGGCGGCGGGTGAGGCGGTGCAGCAGCATCTGCGCAACTTCAGCCAGAAGGCGGGCAGTTTGACCGGCGTCGGTTTCATCTTTCTGATCATTGTCGCTCTGATGCTGATGAGCAACATCGACAAGGCCTTCAACACCATCTGGCATGTACGGAGCAAACGCTCCCCGGTGGCCAAGTTCACTGTCTATTGGGCGATCCTCTCCCTCGGGCCAATCCTCATCGCCTTCAGCGTCGGTGTCACCTCCTATCTGGTCTCCGTCCCCTTCTTCAGCGACGGCGAAACGGTCATGCTATTGCGCACCCGCCTGCTCGGTCTGATGCCCGTGCTGATCTCCGCGCTGGCCTTCGCCCTGCTTTACGCCCTGGTGCCCAACCGCAATGTACCGCTACGCCATGCCATTGCCGGTGGAGTGCTGTCAGCGTTGCTGTTCGAACTGGCCAAACGGGGGTTTGCCCTCTATGTCACCACCTTTCCCACTTACGAGACCATCTACGGTGCGTTGGCTGCGGTGCCGATTTTTCTGATTTGGATCTATCTCTCCTGGTTGGTGACCCTGCTTGGGGCGGAGTTCACCTACTGTCTCGGCATCTACCGCGAGAATTGGCATGCGGCAAAGGATCAAAGGGGGGAGGCATTTTTATTGGTGTTGCATCTGTTGCGATTACTGCGGGCGGCTCAGCGTGAAGGGTGTTCATTGAACATCCGTGAGCTGGTGCGCCAGCTGCCCCAGTACAACGATGAAGTGATCGAACTGGCACTGCAGGATCTGCGGCAGGCGCGGCTGGTGATGCGGGCCGAAGACAAGGGCTGGTTACTGGCGAGAGATCTGGCGCAGGTGACCCTCTTGGAACTCTACCGCTCGGCGCCTTTCGTACTGCCGCCGCCGCAATCGGTAAGCGAGGAGTCGGCCGCCCTACGCCTCCTGATTGGCCGCCTGGAACAGGAGTTGGAAGTTCATATGGAGCAGCCCTTGGCAACCCTGTTGAGCGAGGAGTGAAACAGCCGGGCGCGGCTCATACCGGCTTGACGCGGTAGCGCTCGAAGTGGGCGGTACTCTCGAGCAGCTGCAAGGGGGTGATGGCCTGTGAAGGAATCATCTCCTCCACCCGGTATTCCTGACCCAGAATGAAGAAGTGCTTGGGTACGAGCAGCGAACTGCGATGAGTCTGGCCCTGGTCGATGTAGATACCGGGATATGCGGGAGGCTCTTCTGCTTCGTCCCGGTCTGGGTGGCGCAGGGTGGCTTGTAGGGTGACCGGAACGAGGCGGCCCTGCACGAACTGCACACCGATCTCCAGGGTACCACTCTGACGGTTGAGGGCCCGTTTAGTGATACCGATTTTCCATTCCTTCATCTGCGCACCCGATTGCAGGCTGATCAGGACCACCTCACCCACCATCGACGGGTTGTTCGGACTCAGCGGCAGATGAAGAGCCACCCCGGATCGGCTCTGGTTGAAACGACGTGCGATCAGCTGCGGCTTTTGAGGGTCATGGGTTTGGGGCTGCACGGACTTGACGTGGGTCATGGTGATCTCGTCACTATGCGTCTCTTCGGCCTCCCTTGCTGGGCTTTCATCCTGTGTCAGATAGTTGTAGATATTATGCAGCCCTGTCCATATGCTGACTTCTCCCGAGGTGGGATGGCGTTCGCTTTCCCGCTGCATGCGGATGTGCCAGGACTTTAGGATACGCGCCAGCAGATTGGTGATCTCCTGGATGGAGAGTGTGCGCATGGAGAGCGGTTTCTGCTCCGATGTGCGCTCCAGGTTGCGAAGTTGCTGATGAATCTGCTGGCTGACCGGATTCAGATCAAAGAGGTAGAAACGGGGTTGCGCCAAGGTGTCCAGCCCGTCGGGTTCGAACAGGCTGGGCGGCACCTCGCCGAGTCGATCGATCACATAGTGGCCGGCACGGTCTACCACCCGGCTCGGCGCTTTGGTGCGGGCGTATCCAGCCAGCGAGTCGAGATACTCAAAGCAGATTCGAGGCTCGTTCTCCTGCAGGTGGCAGGGATCGAGCAGGTGCAGCAGTAGGAAACGGTTGTACTGTTGTTCGATGCTGCGTTCGACATCGGGATGATCCTCCTCGACGACCGGGCTGAGGTGGATCTGCTGCTCTTCGGCAAAGGTACGCAGGCGTGAAATCTCCCGGTAGGTTTGCGTGGTGCGGCAGTCGAACTCCTCGCAGGCGTAGAGGTACTCATGTAGATAGAATTTGATGGCGTTGTAGATGGCGTGCGTGAGCCGCTGCAGATTTTTCTTGTTGGCCTTGCTGGCGAGGTAAACGTTGGCCATGTGGCTGTAACCGTAGGCCATCTCCAGCATGACTCGACGCAGTTTTTGTATCTGTGCCTGTCCCTTACGTGATTTACTGCTGTGTAACAGTCTCAACACCGGCGTGTGGTAGATCTCCATCAACTCATCTCGCTTGCGCACCACGCCCGGGAAGCGGTTGAGACGTGTCAGACTGGTAAGGACCGCTTCGGCGAGTTGGCCGGGATTGGCGAAAGGCAGCGCGGTGGCCCACTGGCGCAGTTGGGCCGGTTGGGTTTCTACCAGAGGATTTTCGAACGGGTCGGGTGTCGGGACGTGAAAAATCGTCGTTTTGCTGGGGGTCTGACGCTGGGTGAAAAATTCAAACATGTTAACGACGGTGAATTCCTACAGGGTGCCAATCAGCCAACTATAGCATCCGAGGGCCCTTGCGCCATCT
Source organism: Chromatiales bacterium (assembly GCA_050119415.1). Classification (GTDB taxonomy): domain Bacteria; phylum Pseudomonadota; class Gammaproteobacteria; order Chromatiales; family Chromatiaceae; genus Thiodiazotropha. Next base: position 3,120 of record JASFJY010000010.1, read on the forward strand.
CAGTACCGCTGTTTTGTTAAGGTTTTCCGTAATTGAACTTGAAGGAATTTAGCCTGAGAATGGTGGTCTGACTCACCGTTGTTCCATTGAGTAAGTTGGAGATCTTGCATGCGCTCGAGGAGTTTCATTCGCCACCTCTTCCTGGCCGGCCTCTGTTGGCTGTCCCACCTGGCTCAGGCTGAGCCGGTCGATTTCGAGCTGGAAGGTATAGATGGCAAGACCTATCGGTTGTCGGATTATCGGGGCAAATGGGTGCTGGTCAACTACTGGGCCACCTGGTGTCCCCCCTGTCGCGAGGAACTGCCGGAGCTGGAGGTCTTCTACGACAACCATAAAGACAAGGATGCCGTGGTGCTAGGGGTGGCAATGGAACGCATTAAGAGGGAAAGGCTGCAGAAATTCGTCGATGAACAGTTCCTCAGCTATCCTATCCTGATGATGAAACCCGCCGCCAGCACCGCGCTGGGTCGGGTCCCTGGACTGCCTACCTCCTATCTGATTGATCCGCAGGGGGAGTTGGCGGCGCGTCAGGTCGGTCCTGTAACCCTGAAAGATCTGGAAGCCTTCATCAACAAAGAGCCTTAATAGGGAGGCGCCATGCCGCGCATACTTCTCTGGCTGTCGATACTGATATTGATCACTTTCGCCGAGGTTCAGGGGGCAACCCGCGATCCGGGAACCCACTTCTTCGATCAGTCCCTGGGCGATTTCAGCGAGGAGTTGCAGGTGGCCAGGGACGAGGATAAGAAAGGCATCCTCATCATGTTCGAGATGGATGAGTGTCCTTTTTGCCATCGCATGAAGACCCGGGTGCTGAACCAGGTCGAGGTACAGGACTACTTCAAGGCGCATTTCATGATCTACACAGTCGATATCGAGGGCGACGTGGAGATCACCGATTTCAAGGGCGCATCGATGAAGGAGAAGGACTTTGCCTTCAAGCAGCACAAGGTGCGCGCCACGCCGGTGTTCGCTTTTTTCGATCTGGACGGCAACATGATCACCCGTTTTACCGGTGCCACCAATAATGCGCAGGAGTTTCTATGGCTGGGCGAGTTCGTCGTAGACGGCCATTATAAAGAGACCAATTTCTCCCGCTACAAGCGACAGAAGAAAAAGGAACTCAAGCAACCGTGATGGAGAGAGCCTGGCACCTGAGGGTCGCCGGTGGCGCGTTGGCGTCGATCTTCGGTTGCATGCCGTTCTGTGCAGTCGCCGTACAACAGGATCCTCTACCGTCGCCCCTGACCCTTGAGCAGGCACTGGCGATCGCCGATCAGGCCCACCCCGACCGATTGCTGGCGGACGCGGCGCTGGAGCAGGCCCGGGCACGCTACCGTCAGGCCGGTGCTATTGATGATTTCGAGCTTGGCTTTAGCGCCGAACTGCGCGCCGTCGACCCCTCCGAGATCGCCGTCTATCAGACCCACAACGACAGTCTGGCGCGGCTTAATCTGAGCAAACAGCTCTACGACTTTGGACGCAGCGCGCGCTTGGAGGAGGCCGCCGAGGCGGTCCTCGAGTCACAACAGTGGCAGCTGCAGGAGGTCCGGCAACAACGTCGCCTGGAGGTCATGCAGCGTTTCTTCGATGTGCTGCTGGCCGATCTGCAGTACGCCCGTGACAACGAAGCCTTGGCCATCGCCTATATCCGCTACGACCGGGCCGTCAACCGGCAGGAGCTGGGCAAGGCCTCCGATATCGAGGTATTGGAGTTGCAGAGCCGCTATCAACAGGTTCGCCTGCGCACCACTGCCAGCAGTAATCAGCAGCGCATCACCCGTTCCCTTCTGGCCATCAGCCTCAATCGTCCCAACGATCTGCCGGCCGATTTGGCCAGCCCCGAGCTGGAGGTGGAAACGCTAGGGCAGGAGGTGGGGGATTGGATCGACCGCGCACTGCTGGAGAATCCGCGCTTGCGCAGTCTGCGTGCCGAAGTGGCGGCGTCGCGCAAGCAGCTGCAGGCCAGTGAAGCGGCCGACAATCCGGTGCTGCGCGGCGAGCTGGAGGCGGCAACCTATGAGCGGGAGCTGGGAGGACGCAATCCCCTGACTGCAGCGCTGGTCTTTGAACTGCCCCTCTATACCGGCAATCGGAGCGACGCCAAGAGAGCGGAACAGCGGGCGTTGCTGCAGCAGAAGGAGGCAGAGCTGGCCTCCTATAAGCTGCGGGTCCGCCAGCAGGTGCTCGATATCTGGATGGAGCTCGACAGGCTAAGCCTGCAGGCCCAGGAGCTGCAGGTGACAGCCGACTATCGCGATCTTTATCTCGATCGCAGCCGGACACTCTATGAGCTGGATATGCAGACCGATCTGGGCGATTCCATGAGCCAGATCGCCGATATCCAGTGGCAGAGGGCGAAGAACAAATACGCCATGCTGCTGCAACAGGCCCGCCTCAAGGCATTGACGGGCGAATTATTGAAGCAGGGTGTGGAGGCGATACCATGAGAAGAATCCCTATAAGAAATCATCTTTTCGTTCTCTTGATCGGCCTGATGCTATTGAGCGGACCGCTGAGTGCCCAGGATCTTTCCGCCACTAGCGAGTGGGGTAGCAAGGTGATTTTGAGTACGACGGTCAGTGGCATGGTGAGCAAAGTTCATGTAACCGCCGGTGAAGAAGTGGCACAGGGGACGGTGTTGCTGGAACTCGATGAGAGCAAATATCAGGCCCGTCTGGCGGCTGCTCAGTCTTTGCGCAGAGCGGCGCAGCAGCTCAATGTGGAGGCGCAGCGAGAGCTGGAACGTACCCTGGAGCTTTACGACCGCACACTGCTGTCGGACCATGAGCGCAAGATGGCGGAGATCGAAGCGGCCAAGGCCGATGCCGCCCTGCGCGAGGCGGAGGCCAAACTGGTGGAGGCCCGCCTACAGCGGGATTACAGCCGCATCATCGCTCCCTTCAGCGGCCGCGTTGTGGCGGTGCATGTGCAGCCGGGTCAGGCGGTGCTTAATCGACTCGAGGCAATACCTTTGGTGACACTGGTCGACCACAGGCAGATGCTGGCCACTACCCAGGTCGATGAACACACCCTGAGGCGTTTGCGCATTGGCGGGAAAGTGGAAGTGGGCGTCAGGGGGGTTTGGTTCGATGGCGAGATCGCTTCGCTCGGTTACGACCCGGTCAGCCGCTCGGACAAGGGCGCCAACTATACGCTGGAGGCCAGATTTACTCCCGCCAGAGAAATGGGGTTGCGGGCGGGTGAGACGCTGATGGTAAGATTGGCGGATGAATAAAAGCAAGGATAATGCGACCCTCTGTGTACGCTGCCTGGTGGCGGGACGTGTGCAAGGTGTCTTTTTCCGAGCTTCGACACGTAATGAGGCCCAACGTTTGGGGCTCACCGGCTATGCCAAGAATCTGTTGGATGGTCGTGTCGAAGTGGTGGCCTGTGGCGATAAGGAGGCGGTGGAGATGCTGCACGAGTGGCTGCGCAGAGGGCCGCCGGATGCGCGGGTGAACGGTGTCGCTTGCGAGTTTATCGACTACCGGGAGTTCGTAAACTTCTCGACCGGCTGATTCTTGGCGAAGGCGATCCGCCTGACGTGACGTCTATTCACCAAGATCCGATGAGTAGCCGGGCTTGTCCAGCGGCCTGAATTTCAGTTCGGGACCCTGTTGGATGGTGCTATCACGTCGCTCTACTGTTGAAGCGGGAACTTGCATCCGCGCTTCGGGGTGGCTGAGCGGCGCCAGGGATTGCGCATCGACGCGGTTTTGGGGGTAGGTCAGTGGCGCCAAGGGTCCGGTCTTCTGGTAGGCGGGTGTTAGCGGCGTGGCCACCACCGCCCGCGCGCTTCCGGATGACTCGCCGGCGTGCCCTTGTCGCGGTTCCCCTACTGTGGCAGGTTCCGCTTCCTGCAGCGGTCGGAAGCGGTAGTGTCTCGCTTGTTCCGGATTGGTGAACATCGGCTGATAATCCTGCCTCGCGGAAGGTGCGTTCTCATAAGTCGGTGATTGCTGACCGGGTCGTAGTGCCGGCCCGGCTTGAGTGGGTTGGCCCGAGGGGGTGGCAAAGGCCCCAGAGTAATCTGGACCAACCGGTGTTTGTGCTGGGTAGCCATAGCCGCTATGTGGACTGTAACCGTACGCGGGATAATAGGGTTCCTGAGCCATCAAGGGTGTGGCCAGCCAAACACTCATGACGAAGGGAGCAAGGTGTCGTTTCATCTGTCGCCCTCGGAAAAAGGTTTCGCGATACACGTGTTAACAGCTTTATTGAACCTACTAACCCGAATATTTCACCCGGCAACGCGATGATCGTACCGGGATTGTCGTTCAGATGTGGATTTGCGATTGAGTCAATAGCAAGCTATTGATGATTGAACAAATACCGCAGCTGGACGGCGAGACCGGGTGAAACATTCGGGTTAAGCGGGACAGCAGTGATCTGATTGTTTTTTATAGTTTAAGTCTCCTCCAGAGACCATGCAAAGTAACCATGCAGCTACCCCCCCTGTTTGAAGGTCGGATTGAGAAACGTTACAAACGTTTCCTGGCGGATGTGGTGCTCGACGATGGCCGTCACATCACAGCCCACTGTGCTAACACCGGCAGCATGCAGGGGTGTTGGGAGCCCCATGCGCCGGTGCAGGTGAGCCACAGCGACAATCCACGGCGCAAGCTGGCCTGGACCCTGGAGCGGGTCGATATGGGGCAGGGGTGGATCGGAGTACATACCGGGCGAACCAATCCAGTGGTGGAAGAGGCGGTCCGTGAGGGGGCGGTTGACGCCTTGCGTGGCTATCGGCAAATCCGCCGGGAGGCGACCTATGCCCCGCAAGGTTTCGAACGGGCCCGCTTCGACCTGTTACTGACGCAGGGAGCGCGTCCCGATGTCTGGGTAGAAGTGAAAAATGTGACACTCTGGCAGGGTCAGGCCCTCGCTTTTCCCGACGCGGTTACGCAGCGGGGACGCAAGCATCTATTGCTGTTGGGCCAGGCCTGTCGGGAAGGTTACCGGGGCGTGATGGTCTACGCCCTCAACCGGCCGGAAGGGCGCTTTTTCAGGCCGGCCGACGAGATTGATCCCGCCTATGGCGATACCCTGCGCCAGGTGATGGCGCAGGGTGTGGAGGTAGTGGCCCTGCGCATCGAGCATGGCTCGCGGACCATGCGGATAATCGGTGAGGTGCCGGTGCGGTTCTAGGAACGCTATGATCGCGCCTTGATCGTCGTTCAGATGTGGATTCGCAGCTTGACTTCGCCAAGAGTGGCTCTGGAGCGCAATAGAGTCAACGCGGGATTATTGATAGGTTCTTAATAACCCATTGATGCCAGATCGAGACCTGAGGGTATCTCCGGCAACAGGCCGAGTCCGGTCTCTATCTCGCCGTTGGGGTGTAGGTTGAGCCAGCGATAACCGGGCGGGCAGGCGTCGATACCGAATTCATCCTGGCTGGGGACGAACTGCACGCAGGTCGATGGTGTGCCGATCAGCCGCACCCCATTGTGCTTCCCGTTATGCTCTTGGTGAATATGGCCGCAGAGCACGGCCTTGACCTGGTCGTGGTGGCTGAGCAGGTTGAAGAATTCGTCGGGATTCTTCAATGCCATGGTATCCATCCAGCGGCTGCCCACCGGAAGGGGGTGGTGATGCATGCAGATCAGGGTGTGCTTGTCGGCATGGGCCTCCAACAACAGCTGCAGCAACTGCATTTGGCTGTTGTCGAGATTTCCGCTCTCGTTACCGGGGATGGTTGAATCGAGAAAGATCAACGACCAGCCCTCTGCCTGAACGCTGGGCAGCGTGTGTACGTTTTCCTGATTCAGAATCTGTTTCAGTTTGTGCGGTAGATCGTGATTGCCCGGCAGGCAATAGCTGGGAACGCCGGTCTTTTTGAGGCGGCCGAGCAGACGTTTGTAGCCTGTATCGGAGGCGTCGTGCACGAGATCGCCGGTAGCGAGCAGTAGGTCGGGTCTGCCCTGCTCATGCATGGCTTGTGCAAGTACCTGGTCGAAGGTCTCAAGGGTGTTGATACCGAGGAGGCAGCGATTGGGATCAGCATAGAGATGGCTGTCCGTCAGTTGCAATACCTTCAACGTGTTCACCGGCACTTTTCTGAACGCTATTATCTGTTTATCTGAAATGCTACGCATTATGCGATATATGTCACATCTACGGCCACCCGGAGTGGACAAATGAATCGATCGGATGGATTCACTAATTTGTGTCTCAGTAATATTAGATCAGATTGATGGAAAGTAAAAAAACCAAAATCACGCTTTTTTTATGTTTTTCCAACAATTAGTAGGATTTTTATGAATTTTGACCAATTTTTGCCGAAGTGTTAACACTTTCTGGGACGTTAGTGATTTTCATTATGTCGTCTACACTAAGGTTGTATGACGTTGAGTGAACTTCGCTATATTGTTGCTGTAGCCCGCGAGCGCCATTTCGGCCACGCTGCCGAGTCTTGCTTTGTCAGTCAGCCCACGCTCAGCGTAGCGGTTAAAAAGCTGGAAGAGGAGCTGGGTGTCGGGCTTTTCGAGCGCGGCCAGGGTGAGGTGAGTCTGACTCCTGCCGGCGAGCGTATCGTGGCACAGGCGCAGCGGGTACTGGAGGAGGCCGGTGTGATTCGCGAGCTGGCGAGTCAGAGCAAGGATCAGCTGGCAGGCCCCCTACGGGTGGGGGCGATCTATACCATCGGTCCCTATCTTTTCCCCCACCTGGTGCCTATCCTGGCCAAGCAGGCCAAGGATATGCCGCTAATCATCCGAGAACACTTCACCTCGGCACTCTCCGATCAGCTCAAACGGGGCGATCTGGATGTGATCATCATCTCCTTTCCTTTCGATGAGCCGGGTATTCAGACGCGGCCGCTCTACGATGAAGGCTTCTCTGTGCTTCTGCCCAAAGAGCACCCCCTGTCGAGTCAGGAGAGCATCCGGCCCGAACAGCTTCAGCAGGAGTTGGTGTTGCTGCTTGGCGACGGCCACTGTTTTCGTGATCAGGTACTGCGCATCTGTCCGGACTGTCAGCAGAAACATCTCGCCGATGGTGGATTGCAGCGGAACCTGGAAGGTGGGTCGTTGGAGACCATTCGTTACATGGTCGCCAGCGGTATCGGTATTACCGTGTTGCCCGATACGGCCATTGGTCTGAATCATCTGCATAGGGATCTATTGACGGCCAAGCCGCTGCAGGCCAAGGATTCACAGCGGCGGGTGGCGTTGGCCTGGCGCAAGAGCTTCCCGCGACCCCATGCGATCAATCTGCTGTGGGAATCGATCCGTACGTGCAACCTGCCGGGCGTCGATCTGGTGGAGGAGCCGGTGCTGGAAGAGACGGCGGTGGGGTGATGATGAATTTTGAACTATATGTTTAGACCTTGAGGAGTATTAGCAGGGAAAGGCTTTATGCCGCTGTTCAGGCGAGTGGTTATAAAACGAACTAGTTGCGCGCGCAGCGCTCACAACAATCCATTCAAATCACCCGGTCATTCCCCCCATCCACTGGAATCTGTGCGCCGGTGGTCTTGGCGAAGCGGCGGTCGCAGAGTTCGCAGACCAGCTCAGCCACATCGTGGCTGGTGATTTCGCTGCGCAGCAGATTGCGTTTCTTGTAGGCATTCACCGTCATGCCGTAGTGGGCGGCACGCGCCGCTAGCACCTCCTCGGTCCAAATACCGGTATCGAAGACGGCATCGGGGTGGAGGCTGTTGATACGGATGCCGTCGGCAGCCCACTCCAGCGCCGTCACCCGCGCCAATTGGTTGAGTGCCGCCTTGGCGGCGGAGTAGGCGGCGGCGCCCTGGCCCGGGGCTGCCACGTTCTTTGAACCGATCACCACCACCCGGCCAGCGTCGGGGGCGAGCTTGAGAAAGGGATGGGTTTCGCGCAGCAGGCGCAAGTTGGCGTCCAGGTTGACTTGCATGACCCGGCGCCAGGTCTCGTCGTTGAGTTCCGCTACCGCACAGCCGCCGGGGAAGATGCCGGCGTTGAGTACCAGTATGTCGAGACCACCGAAACGCAGCAATGTCTGCCATAGGGCGGCATTGACCGCCTCTGCGTCGGTGACATCGCAGACGATGCCGAGAAAGGCGCTGGTCTCGGCGTGCTGGTCGGCGATGACGGGATTGAGATCGAGACCGATCACCGCAGCGCCGCGCTTGAGCAGGGAGTCGACGCAGGCGCGGCCGATACCGGAGGCGGCGCCGGTGACCAGCGCCACTTCGCCCTGAAAAGGGGGGGGCGAGCCCGGCTTCTGCAGCTTGGCCTGTTCCAGTTCCCAGTACTCCACTTCGAAGATCGCCTTCGCCGGCAACGCCCGCCAGCCGCCCAGCCGCTCAGCGCGCTGGATGATCTCAAGGGTGTGTCGGTAGATGTCGGCGACAATGTCGGCCTCGCGGCAGTTGCGGCCGATAGCGAGCAGGCCGAGTTTTGCATCGAGCACCACCCGAGGTGCGGGGTCGAGCATCTGCACCGGATTGCGTGCTGCGACAGCGTAGGTCTCGAAGTAGCATTGATAGGCCGCCACATAGTCGAGCACCTGATCGCCCAGCATAGGTAGGCGTTTGGTGCGGATCACATGATCGGGGGTGGCGGGGCCGCGCTGGGAGATTGCTTCCAGGTCATGGCGCTGACAGAAACTCAATTCCGTTGCTGTACGATGGCTCTGCAGTATGACGGGAAAGCCGGCGACAGCGCTGATATTACGGCGCAGTTCGGCGAGTTGGCGGATGTCGATTTCCTGCTCGTTGGCCGATAGGCTCAGGGTCCAGGCATTGTGCTGCCTGAGATAGGTCTCCGCTTCGTCCACCAGACGGATCATCCGCTCGTAGCACTCCTGTGCCGTGTCGCCGAATGAGAAGAGGCCGTGGTTCATGAGCACCATACCTAGGGTGCCGGCGTGGGCCTCGCGCGGGAAGCGCTCGGCCACCGTGCGTGCCAGGTCGAAGCCGGGCATGACATAGGGTATGACCACCACCCGGTCGTCGAAGAGTTCGCGGATGCGGGCTTCACCGTCGGCGGTGTTGGTAATGGTAATGAGGGCGTCGGCGTGGGTGTGGTCAACGTACTTATAAGGCAATACCGCATGCAGGATCGCTTCAACCGAGGCTGTAGGCGCCGTGGCATGGATTTGCTGGGTCTTCAACTGGTTGACCATCTCGCTGTCAGTGAGCGACTCGAGCCGGGCCAGCTTGAGCAGATGGGCCATGCGTAGCGGGGTGAAACCGGCCGCCTCGATCCTAGCCAGGTCCCAGCCGCTGCCCTTGACGTAGAGGATCTCTTCCGGCTCGCCGAAGAGGTTGTTTTGCGTCAGTTTGACCGAGGTGTTGCCGCCGCCGTGCAGCACCAGGGAGGGATCGCAGCCCAACAGTCGTGAGCTGTATACGCGCAGGTCGAGTTCACTGGCGCAATTGGCGGCTTCGCTTTCGTTCCACAGACTCTTCATCTGAGCCCCTCGCTTGTCTGGAGGTGAAAATATATCGCAATGATTGCACCGTCATTCTATAGGCAGTGGGTAGGTCGGGTTAGCCTATTTCGAGGAAGGGGGCTTCGGCGCCGCCCAGGTAGCCAAAGACAAACCGGGTGCCCGCCTCGGTGGCCTCCTGAAGGCTCAGCAGCAGTTGGTTGAGGCGTATGAAAAGCTCCTGGAACAGGGGCAGTTTGAGCAGCAGCAGGGCAAGAACTATTTGCATGGCCAGTCCGGCAACAGGCACTCGCCAGTCGCAGGCGCGGCGCTTCTCGCTTATCAGCCAGGCCAGCAGGGGGAAGAGAAGTAGCCCGGCTAACCCCTGCACTAGAAGTTGTCGGTGGAGGTGAAGAGACCGACCCGCAGGTCTTTGGCGGTGTAGATTGTACGGCCGTCCACCTTCATCACACCGTCGGCCACTCCGAGTACCAACTTGCGGGTGATGACCCGCTTGATGTCGATCTGATAGGTGACCTGTTTGGCGTGCGGCAGCACCTGCCCCGTGAACTTAACCTCGCCGACGCCCAAGGCGCGTCCATGTCCTGGATTGCCGATCCAGGCGAGAAAAAAGCCGACCAGTTGCCACATCGCGTCGAGGCCAAGGCAGCCCGGCATCACCGGATCGCCGGGAAAGTGGCAGTCGAAGAACCAGAGATCGGGATGAATGTCGAGTTCCGCCAGGATTTCCCCCTTGCCGTAATCGCCGCCCTCATCGGTGATCCTCATGATGCGATCGAGCATCAGCATATTGGGGATTGGCAGTTGGGCATTGCCTGGACCAAACATCTCGCCGTGGCCGCAATTCAACAGCTCGTCGCGGTTGTATGAGTTCTGTCTGGACATCTTGGGTTAGCCTCTCTGCTGAATACACCCACGCTGGGCATAAAAGCGTTTTAGTTTCCACGGTTACCAGGGGGGCTGTCAAATTCAGAGCCCGATCCTCGTGCTGGATCTTGGTCATACTCGGTCGGAAACAGGCAGGTTGGTGCAATGCTGCTGCGTGGGATCTCACCTGGTATTCCTTGCTGGCCTACCTAAACGCGCCCTCGCGCCGGTCTCGTCGTCTAGGATCATCGTCGATCTGAGGCGAGCGGATTGCATGACGATCCTTCTTCGCCGATGATGGGTGTCGGGTTCAGCGGAAGCCGTAACTGATTCCGAGGTTGAACATGTCGATCCACTCATCATCGAGATCAAAACGCTGCCATTCGAGATGAGCCCCCATGCCAGGCGGCAGGGAGTCCAGCCGATCCAGGCCCAAGGATAGGCCCAGGCCGAAGCTGAGATCGGTGCCGTTCTCGTCAACCCTGAGAGAGCCGGTCGCTCCATTCAGATCATATTCACTCGACCAGATAAATGCACCTGCCCGTACCACGGCTTCGAGCTGCGGAATCCGGCCTAGGGGATGGCGATAGACCCCAGAGAGGAGAAAGCCGTCCGCGGTATTGGGGTGGATGTCGCTGCTGCTCGAGAGAAAGGCGTCGATGTCCAAGGCCGAACCGGTGAATGTGGTCTCCACATCGCCCAGATCGACATAGCCTATCTCCATCCCCCAGCCTGGGGTGAAGACGTAGCCAAGGCGCAGTTGCCAGGCGAAGCGGCTGTCATCGCTGGAGCTGGCCCGGGCATCGAGACCGCGGTCAATCAGCTGGGCTGTGAGATCCTCGGCGCCGGTCTCGCCATTGGCGATGCCGAGATTGCCCCCTAAGTTCCAGCGCCCTGTCTCTTCCCCCAACGCCATAGCGCTGGTCAGCAGGGGAATCAGGATGAGTGGAAACCCTCCCTGTTTCATTTCGCCACCCCCTTTCGTGTGGTCCGTAGCCGCCGGAGCGCTAATACAATCAGTGCCAGTAGAAAGAGCATAGCGCTGCCACCGCCGCCGCCACGCGATGTCACGCTGAACGGTGTGGATAGGCGCTGGGCCACACCGCCTGGATCCTCGATTGCGTGGTTGGCTCTGCCGTCGGCGTCGTTGGGTCCCCCATCCTCGATAGTCAGCTGGACACACCAGTGGCCGGGAGTGAGACCGGAGGTGTAGTCGCTGTCGTTCGGTGGAGGACAGTAACCGGGCTCGCCGCTGGCCGATGCCAGGATGTTGGCGGCATCGACAACGAAGTTTCGCCAGATGCCTGAGGCTACTTTGCGATAGACCGGATTCTGCGGGATGGGAGCGAGTAGGGGGATGACGACCTGCACGGACTGGCCGGCAGCCGGTACCTCCTCCATAGCGAAGTCGAACAGGCCGCTCGGATAGCTATAGCTGCTGTCGGCGGCGACTCCGCCGAAGTTAGCGATATCCTCGAGATCGACACTGGCCTCGCCATTGGCGTGCTGCAGTGCGACTGTGCCGAGACGCAGCCGTACGCCCGGCTCAGTCTCGATTAGGTAGCTGTCGCTCACCGCGCTCTGCTCCTGCAGGACGTTGGCGCTATCTAGGGCGTCCAGATAGTTGGCGACGCCGTCGTTATCACTGTCCCCAATGCCTTCGCTGGCGTCATCGATGGTGTCGCCGTCGCTATCCTGGGTGTCACTGAGGATAGGTGCGGCGGAGATTAGGTTGAGCGAAAGCGTCGATGAGTCGCTGCTGCTAGCGTCATCGACGCTGAGGCGCAGGGTGTAGAGACCGGGAGTCAGCAGCGCCGGATCGAAGGTGTAGGTATCGACCGCCGTGTCGTTGTCCACGAGGGCGGCATCGGTGGCGCTCCAGTCGTAGCTGTGGACGTCACCCGTATTGGGATCGGTCACCATGCTGCTCACTATCACCGGACCCTCGCCCACCACCAGCGTATGGGTCGGTCCCCAACCCTGGTCAGCGCTCAGCTCGACCCGTGGCGGCACGTTGCCTTCCAACAGCAGGATGGTGTGTACGGCCTGCGAACCCTCAACGGCATTGGACGGCCTATCCATGGCGATGACAACCTGCTCGGTACCTTCGCCCGGTCCGTCATCCACCGTGGTGAAGCTCACTTTGGTCTCCAGCCCGCTCGCGATGCTCGCGATGCCGTCGCTCAGAGCATGGTCGCTGCCGTCGAGGGCGGCGCTGCCCGCCACCACATAGGGAACGCTGACGGGGTAGTTGACCGCCGGACCGTTGAGGATGACCTTGAAGGAGACCGTCGCGCCTTCGCTGGTCGTCTGATCCTTGCTGAAGGAGACCAGTGGAATGACATTGACGGTCTGCATCGCGGTGCCGGTATTTCCCGCTGCGTCGGTGGCGCTCCAGGTGATGGCATGGCTGCCCGGGCGGTAATAGTCGGCGGCATCGGAGGTGGGCGTGAGGACGCCATCCAGGGTGTCGTAGGCGTTGGCTGTTCCCACATTCACCGGGGTGAAGAGGCCGACTGCGTTCACGGTGATGTCGGCGGGCGGTGTCACCAGGGGTGGATTGTCGTCCAGGTTCGGATTCGTGGAGGCCAGATACTCGTCGAGGTTGCTCAAGCCGTCGCCGTCCAGATCGCTGTCGGCGTCGTTCGGGTCGTTCGGATCGAGGCCGTTAGCCAGCTCCCAATCGTTGGGCATGCCGTCGCCGTCGATGTCGAGGTTCTCCGTCACGCTCAGGTCGAAGCTGAGCGAGGCGGAGGCCGTACCGTCGCTGACGCTGATGACAATGCCTGTCGTGGTGCCCTGATCACTGTTTGAGGGGGTGCCCGACAATTTACCGGTTTGCGAATCGAAACTGGCCCAGGTGGGTTTGTTGGTGATGCTGAAGGTCAGTGGGTCACTGTCGGCATCGCTGGCCGTCGGGATGAAACTGTAAGCGGTGTGGCCGAGAACGCTGGTCTCCGGTATGCCGCCGATGGTAGGGGGCTGATTTCCCTCGATCACTGTTAAGCTGAAAGCCGTCAGGCTGGCGCTCAAACTGCCATCGGAGACGGAGATGACGATATTGCTGGTCGTCTTTCCCACATCCCCATCCGTAGGGGTGCCCGAGAGTTCACCTGTGGTCATGTTGAATGTCGCCCAGGCCGGTGTGGTGTTGATGGAATAGGTGAGGGTGGTTCCCGCATCCGGGTCCGAGGCGCTCGCTACGAAACTGAACAGCATGCCGCTGCCGGCCGTTGTCGCAGGCGTACCCGAAATGCTGGGCGCTTCGTTGAGGTTGGTCACGGTGACGGCGATGTCCTGCACATCGGTGAGGTCGCCGCTGTCGATGACGGTAACGCGCACGTCGTAGACGTTGTTGGCGCCCGAGTCGCTGGGGGATTCATAGTTGGGCGCGCTGGCGAAAGTCAGTGCGCCGGTGCTGTTGTTGATGCTGAAGAGGGTCTCGTCGGCGCCGCCGGTGATCGAGAAGGTATGGGTGTCGCCGCTGTCCGGATCGCTTGCGGTCACGGTGCTGACGGCGGTGGTGTTTTCGTTGACCGAGGTGGCGGCGGAGTCACCGCCGCCGTTGCTAGTAATG
>JASFJY010000011.1:0-16330 GCA_050119415.1 Chromatiales bacterium
TCCGCTTCACCACCTCCCACCCGGTGGAGTTCCGCGACAGTCTGATCGAGGTCTACGCTCAGGTGCCGGAGCTGGTCAGTTTCCTTCATCTACCGTTGCAGTCGGGTTCCGATCGTATCCTGGCAATGATGAAACGCGGCCATATGGCCCTCGAATACAAGGCCAAGATCCGCCGCCTGCGGGAAATGCGTCCCGACATCACCATCTCTTCCGACTTCATCGTCGGCTTTCCCGGTGAGACCGAAGCCGATTTCGAAGATACCCTCAAGCTGATCGAGGAGGTCGGTTTCGACCACTCCTATAGCTTCATCTACAGTCGCCGCCCCGGCACCCCGGCGGCCGATTTGCCGGATGATGTGCCCCTGGAGGTCAAGCAGCGGCGGTTGGAACGTCTGCAGCAGTTGATCAATACCCAAGCCCAACGCATCAGCCGCCAGATGGTGGGCACGTTGCAGCGTATTCTGGTGGAGCGGCCGGCGAAGAAGGACCCGCGCCAGTTGGCCGGCCGTACGGAGAACAATCGGGTGGTCAACTTTGATGGCCCCGTCGAACTGATCGGTCAGTTCGTCGATGTGCGCATTACCGAGGCGCTGCCCAACTCCCTGCGTGGCGAGTGGCTGGCAACCACCACCCATCGCGCCGTCAACGACTGACCGCGCCTCTTGCAGTATTTAGGAATCTCCTTTGGCTGAACACCCTGAATCCCTCGATCTTCTACTCGAACCGCTGAACAACGAGCAGCTGGCTAATGTCTGCGGCCAGCTGGATGAGAATCTGCGCCACATCGAGCGCCGCCTCGGTATCGAGATCAACAACCGGGGCAACCACTTCCGCCTCATCGGCCAGCGTCATGCCATTCAGGCGGGCGAGCAGGTGCTGCAGGATCTCTACCGCGCCGCCGGCCGTGAGACCATCGATCCGCACCGGGTGCACCTCTTCCTGCAGGAGGCGGGGGTCGACGAGCTGCTGGAGCAGACCACGACGGACGACTTGCCGGAGACGGTGATCAAGACCCGGCGCGGACTGGTGCGGCCCCGTGGTGTCAATCAGAAAGAGTACCTGCACAAGGTGCTGACCCACGACATCAACTTCGGTGTCGGTCCCGCGGGCACCGGCAAGACCTACCTGGCGGTGGCCAGTGCGGTGGATGCCCTGGAGCGGGACCAGGTGCGGCGCATCCTACTCGTGCGTCCGGCGGTGGAGGCGGGCGAACGCCTCGGCTTTCTGCCCGGCGATCTGGCGCAGAAGATCGATCCCTATCTACGGCCTCTCTACGACGCCCTCTACGAGATGCTTGGCTTCGAGAAGGTGGCCAAGCTGGTGGAGCGCAACGTTATCGAGATCGCCCCTCTAGCCTATATGCGCGGGCGCACCCTCAATGAATCCTTTATCATCCTTGACGAGGCGCAGAACACCACTCCGGAGCAGATGAAGATGTTCCTCACCCGCATCGGTTTCGGTTCCACTGCGGTGATCACCGGCGACATCACCCAGATCGACCTGCCTCGTGGCCAGCTTTCGGGGCTGCGCCAGGCGAGCGAGGTGCTGTCCCACGTGGAAGGGATCAGCTTCACCTTCTTCAACGCCCGTGACGTGGTACGCCATCCGGTGGTGCAGCGGGTGGTGCGCGCCTATGACGACTATGACCGCCAGCGATGAGCGCGTTGACATGAGTGGGGTGGAACTTGAGATACAGCATGCGCTTGAGGAAGAGGACAGCCTGCCTGATGACGAAAGCTTTAGACGTTGGGTGGAGGCCGCTCTTGCGCAATATCCGCTGCCGGTGGAACTGGTGATACGCCTGGTGGACGAGGAGGAGAGTCGGCAGCTGAACCATGCTTACCGGGGCAAGGAGAGCTCGACCAACGTCCTCTCCTTCCCGTTTGAGGCGCCCCCCGAAGTGCCGTCTCCGCTGCTCGGTGATCTGGTGATCTGCGTCCCGGTGGTGGCGCGCGAGGCACGGGAACAGGGCAAGACCCTGGAATCCCACTGGGCGCACATGGTGATTCATGGACTGCTGCACTTGCTGGGTTATGATCACCAGAACGATGAAGAGGCACAGCGGATGGAGTCGCGGGAGCGCGAACTCCTGGATCAGCTACAATATCCCGATCCCTACAACGAAGAGGACCGATGAACAGCGAAGATCGATCGACCAACGGTTCCTCCCGACGATGGTTGGAGCGACTCAGCCGGATGTTCGGGAGCGAACCGCAAGATAAGGAAGAGCTCAATGAGCTTCTCAGAGAGGCCAGCGAAAGGGACCTGCTGGATGACGATATTCTGAGCATGATGCAAGGGGCGATGCTGGTTTCCGAACGGCGCGCCCGGGACGTGATGACGCCTCGCTCCAAGTTGGAAGCGGTCAGGCAGGATGCCGATCTGGATGAGGCGCTGGGAGTGGCCATCACATCGGCCCACTCACGCTTGCCGGTGATCGGTGAAACAGTCGACGAGGTGCTGGGTATCCTTTTACCCAAAGATCTCCTAAGCTGTTTTCGTAAGGAGGACCCGGTGGTGTTCAACCTGCGGGAGATGATGCGGGAAGTACTCTTTGTCCCCGAATCCATGCGGCTCAACCAACTGCTCAAGACCCTTAAGCTGGGGCGTAACCACATGGCCATAGTGGTCGATGAGTACGGTTCCACCGCAGGTTTGGTGACCTTGGAGGATCTGCTGGAACAGATCGTTGGCGAGATCGAGGATGAACACGACATACCCGAGGAGAAAGAACAGCAGGAAACATCCGTCTAGACGGTAGTGGGACCATTCTGGATTTCTGGGCCGATCACTGACCACTACAGGGAAGGAGATGCCATTGATCGCCGTCGAGTGGAGTGAAAATTTCGAAGTAGGGCACGAACGGATCGATTTCGAACATAAGATTTTTCTCAACCTGATTCGAGAGACCTCTCTCCTGTCAGAGCGAGAGACTAGTCTGGAGAGGGTCCTGAAGCACCTGAATGAGGTGAAGCAGTACGCTGTGTTTCACTTCACCAGCGAAGAGAACATCATGTTCGATGTGGAATATCCCGAGATCATAGCGCACAAGAACGAGCATGATAGGCTGTTGGCGCTATACGATAGTCGTATCCATGAATACCGTTCGGATGAGATCGACCTGGATGATGTGGTGGAGTTCCTGTTCGAGTGGTTCGCGCTACACACCACCCAGGTGGATACACGCTTGGCGAAATATATTGAGCTGGCCTGAAGGCCGACTTAAGCGGCTATCAAACCTAAACGAGATTGCTGCTTAATCCGAATGTTTCACCCGGTCACTAAAAAAAAAAGAAACTAACTTATAATTTTTACCCGTTATTCCTGGAATATTAGCAAAGTATAAAGTATAACCGACCTACCCTGAACGCGCCCTCGCGTCGTCTTGCCGTCCAGCTGCGGTATTTGCTCAAACATCAATAGCTTGCTATTGCGAAGCTTTTCAACGCAGGGCCGGGGCATTACAGCGCGCCACGCGCCGATTCGCGAATTGATCAGCGGTTCCTTTAACTTTGAACTCGTTTGGCGAGTATGTAGGACAGATTCAACCATGGCCCGACTGATGCGCTATCCGCTCCTGCTGGCGCTCCTGGCGGGGGCGCTCACTACCCTTGCTTTCGCTCCTTTCAACCTCTGGCCCCTGGCGCTACTCGGGCCCGGGCTGCTGTTCCTGCTCTGGACCCGGGGCCAGCGACCCGACTTCACCACTGGTTTTGCCTATGGCCTCGGTCTGATGGGGAGCGGGGTTTCCTGGCTCTATGTCAGCATCGAACAGTTTGGTGATCTGGGCTGGCTCTTGCCGTTGCTCATCACAGTGGGGTTTATTGCCTTGATGGCGCTCTACTACGGTCTCCTCGGCTGGCTCGCCGGAGTCGTCCACGCCTCCCGTACGGTCGCACTGACCTTGCTGTTACCCGCTTTGTGGACTGCGGTCGAATGGTTACGTGGGTGGTTTCTTAGCGGTTTTCCCTGGTTAAAGCTCGGTTATTCACAGGTCGACACCCCGTTGGCCGGTTACGCCCCCCTGCTCGGTGTGCTGGGTATCAGCTGGATAGTGGTGCTATCGGTGGGGTTACTGCTACAGCTGGCCGAACAGGGCGCCAAGCGATGGCTGTCGCTGATGACACTGCTGCTGATCTGGAGCGGCGGTTTCGCCCTAACCCAAATGAGCTGGACCGGCCCCAGCGGCACCCCCCTCCAGGTGGCTCTGGTGCAGGGGAATATACCCCAAGCGCAGAAATGGGCGCTGGAGCAGTTGGCGCCCAGTCTGACGCTCTATGCACAACAGAGCAAGCCCCATTTCGACAAGGACCTGATCGTCTGGCCGGAGACAGCGGTGTCGGCCTTCCAGTTCCAGGTCGACGAGGCCTTTCTCAAGCCGCTGGAGGCGGAGCTGAAGCGCCAAGGCGGCCACCTGGTGTTCGGCGTGGTACAGATGGACGAGTCACGCGAGCACTACTACAACGCCATGGTGGCGTTGGGCAATCCGCAGCGGGACAGTTACTTCAAGCGCCACCTGGTGCCATTCACGGAATACCTGCCGCTGAAGTCGCTGCTCTGGCCCTTGGTGGACCTCTTCACCATTCCGATGTCGGACTTCTCCAACGGTAGCGTGGAGCCGCCGTTGATGCAGGTGGGGCCCCACCAGGTCGGCATGTCGATCTGTTACGAGGATGCCTTCGGCAACGAAACCATCCAGGCCCTGCCGCAGGCCGAATACCTCATCAACGCCAGTAACGACGCCTGGTTCGGTCGCTCTCTGGCGCCCTACCAGCATCTGCAGATCGCCCGCATGCGGGCTCTCGAGACAGGGCGCTATCTGCTGCGCGCCACCAACACCGGCATCTCCGCCATCATAGGTCCCAGGGGACAACTGCTGCGCACTTCACCGCTGCTGACCCTGGATGTATTGACCGGAGAGATCCAGCCGATGCAAGGCAGCACCCCCTACGCCCGTTACGGCAATCTGGCGCTGTTGGTGCTATTGGCGGTTGTCCTGATTCTGGTCGTGGGACAGCGCATGCGGGAGATACGCTGGCTTCAGTGGAGATAGAGCTGGTCGAAGCGCTCGGGTGAAAATCCGTTCATGCGCTGGTTGCCCACCAGAATGATTGGCACCCCAGAGCCGTTGAGACGCTTGAAGTCGCGGCGCCCTCTGGACGATTTTTCCACGTCGTACTCTTTATAGGGGATGTTCTTAAGCTTGAAGTGGCGCTTGGCCTGGCTGCAGACACCGCACCAGTCGGTGGTGTAGATGACCACCTGGCGCTCGACGGCCATGTCCGTGGCGAGGGATTGGACCTCGGGGCGGTGGATGGTGTTGATCTTCAGTTCGAGCTGTTTTGGCGTACTGTCGGCTGGAGGTCGGTCGCCGAAGTGGGTGCGGCCCTGGGCGTCCTTCCAAGTGTAGATCTCGGCCTGGCAGAGGCCGCTGACAAAGATGGCCAAGAGGCAGGCAATCGTTCTAATAATCATTGCTCTTTGCTATGTCGATAGCTGATAGCTTTCAGTGTAGCTGGCCTATCTCGATCCACCGGTGACTTCGCGGTTGGCGTTTCTGATTTAAATAAACCGAAAAATAGCCACTGCCTATGCCCGCTTTGAGCGGGCGCCGGTTCAATCGCGCATCAGGATGAGTACAAGGCGTACTGAAGGCCCCACTGAGGGTGGATTCTCGTGCTATGATCTGGCCTTTGAAATATACAGTATCTGACCACACCTGATTTTCAGCAAACAAAGGAAGACCCTTTGAAAGCCTTGATCAATGCCGCGGTGGACCTCTGTCTGCTGCGGCTTGGACCTCAGCACATGCCCGCTTCATCAGCGCTCATTGCCTTGCTGATGCTGCTCAACCTGCTGATCGGCACGCTGATGGCGATGCTGGCCGACAGTGGCTTTGGTATGGGGTTTCTGCAAAGCTTGTTCCAGCTTGCGCTGATGCTGGGTTCTCTCTACCTGGTTTTAAAATGGCTGCACAAGCTCAAACGCTTCAATCAGACCGGCAGCGCATTGTTGCTCATCGAACTGCTGTTCAGTCTGCTGGCCCTGCCTTTGGTGTCATGGTATCAGCGCACCACGTCTACCGAATCGGGCCTGTTGATGCTGGTCCTGATCTTCTGGAACATTGTGGTGATAGGCCATATCCTCCGGCATGCCTTCGAAGTGGATCTCAACATGGGTATTGCCGCAGCGGTGCTCTATACCCTGGTCACCTGGAATATCACCCATCTGCTTTTTTCGGTACCTAGCTGATGCATCTACATATTCTCGGTATCTGCGGGACATTTATGGGTGGAGTCGCCCTGCTGGCCCGCGCCCTCGGCCATCAGGTCAGCGGCTCCGACGCCAATGTCTATCCCCCCATGAGCAGCCAGCTGGCGGCGGCGGGGATCGAGCTGATGGAGGGGTACCATCCCGAGCACCTGCAACCGGCGCCCGATGTGGTGGTGGTCGGCAATGCCATGTCGCGGGGCAACCCGGCGGTGGAGTCTATGCTGAATCTAGGGTTGGTCTACACGTCCGGGCCACAATGGCTGGCCGAGCATGTGCTGCAGGGACGCTGGGTGTTGGCGGTGGCCGGTACTCACGGCAAGACCTCCACCGCCGGTATGCTGGCCTGGTTATTGGAGGATGCGGGGCTGGATCCCGGTTTTCTGGTCGGTGGCGTGCCGGAGAATTTCGGTATCTCCGCGCGCCTGGGCGGATCCCCTTTCTTCGTCGTCGAGGCCGACGAATACGACACTGCCTTCTTTGACAAGCGTTCCAAGTTCGTTCACTACCGACCGCGCACGCTGGTATTGAACAACCTCGAGTTCGACCACGCCGACATCTTTGAAGATTTGGCCATGATTCAGCGGCAGTTTCACCACCTGGTGCGTACAGTACCCGCGGAAGGGTTGATTCTGGCGCCGCTCAACGACGGTAACATCCATGAAGTGCTCGACATGGGTTGCTGGACGCCAGTTGAGTATTTCGATCCGCAGATAGAGGCCGGCTGGCATGCGCAGAATGCCACACCCGACTATCACGCCTTCGACGTCGTCTGCGAGGGCGAATTCGCAGGAAGGGTCGATTGGTCGCTGATCGGTCGTCACAATGTGGCCAACGCCTTGGCCGCGCTGGCGGCGGCGCGTCATGCCGGCGTGCCGCTGGCGCAGTCGATCGCCTCCCTCGCGGATTTCAAGAACGTCAAGCGACGCATGGAGCTGCGCGGCGAGGTGGCGGGGATATGCGTCTACGACGATTTCGCCCACCACCCCACCGCCATCGCCAGCACCCTCGAGGGCCTGCGCCGCCAGGTCGGGGAGGCGCGCATCATGGCCCTGTTGGAGCCCCGTTCCAATACCATGAAGCTCGGTGTGCATGCACAACAGCTGGCGCAGTCGCTGGAGGCGGCCGATCGGGTATTGGTCTTCGAACCCAAGAACCTGCCTTGGAACCTGGCTACGGCGCTGAAGCCGCTCGGCGCACGGGCCGAACTGTTTAGCGACACCGGCGAGATGGTCCAGCGGGTGGTCGAACTGGCGGCGTCGGGCGACCATCTCTTGGTGATGAGCAATGGCGACTTCGAGGGCATCCATCAACGTCTGCTCGATGCGTTGGAAGTGATTCATGGAGAGAGCTGAGCAAACGATTGCACTGGCGATAACCGGCGCCTCGGGCAGCGCCTATGCCCTGCGACTGCTCGAGTGTCTGATCGGTGCGGCAGAGGCGGTCGATCTGATGATCAGCCAGGCCGCTCAGATCGTCTTGAAAATGGAAGCGGATCTGGAGATGCCGGCCCAGCCCGGCGAGGCGCAGAAGCTGTTGGCGCAACGTTATGGAGCCGCGCCGGGACAGTTGCGGGTATTCGGCCGTCAGCAGTGGCTGGCGCCTGTGGCCAGCGGTTCGAACCCGCCGCGCGCCATGGTGGTCTGTCCCTGCACCACGGGCACCTTGTCGGCTATCGCTTGCGGCGCCAGCAATGATTTGATGGAACGGGCGGCCGATGTGGTTCTGAAGGAACGGCGCAAGCTGATCCTAGTGGTACGCGAGACCCCCTTCTCCGAGATCCATCTGGAGCACATGCTCAAGCTCAGCCGCATGGGCGCCGTTATCATGCCAGCCAATCCCGGCTTCTATCACAAGCCGGCAAACCTGCAGGAGCTGGTCGATTTCATGGTCGCCCGCATCCTCGATCAGCTCGGGGTGCCGCATCGGCTGATGGCCCGCTGGGGGGAGTGAGCAGCTAGATAGCCCGAATGTTTCACCCAGTCGCTTAGATAATTAACTAACCCGCAACTCCGCATCTGCACGACGACCCCGGCGCGATCATCACGTTCCCGGGGGGTACATTCGGGCCAGGTTCAGCAGACGCGTCGTTTCCGGATCAACGATTTTTAAGGTAGCCGGCGATTGCGGCCGCTTGCTCCGCGCTGATGTGGGGGAAGGCGGGCATCATATGTCCGCCCTCGAGGATCTTGGCGACGATCTCTTCATCTGCCGCCTCGCTGCCGGCGACGGCCAGAAGAAAGCCGAATTTGCCTTCACCTTTGTCGCCGTGACAGCTGGCGCAGGCTTCGGCGAAGAGTTGATCGGTCGGCAGGCCGGCGCTCGGTTTGTAGTCGCTGGTACCGCTACAGCCGCTCAGGCCGGCCAGTATCAGGCAAGCGCCGATGAATCGGGTTGTTATGTACATATTAGCCTCGCTTGAGTAGGTTTTTATTGTTCCCGCAACGACGTTGCGTCCGCATGGGATTGTACCGGCCTCTCGGTTTGTGGCAAGGCTACTCGATGAGGGCGTGTTCAGCCTGGGTCGGTCACACTATGTACTTGGCTAATATTTCAAAAATGCCAAGCAAAAACATTAAGTTGGTTTTTTTAAGCAAGCGGGCGAAACATACGGGTTACTCTTCCACGGTGCAGTGCCCTGCACCTGTCAGGTCGATCAGCAACCGGGAGGTGTCGGGCCTCAGTGCCTGCGAGCCGAGTGGTCCAAGGTCGTCGAGCAGCTGCTTGAATGGCTGTGTGAAATCCTCCTCAGTACGCGGTATCACCAGTAGATGCATCAGAGATTCGTGCTGCTGACGCGACACATTGCCGATCAGCAGCGGCACTTCGCCTGGTAGTAGGCGGATATTGGTCGACCATAGCCGCAGTAGCAGGCGGGTACCGTCGGGTTGCTGTTTGCTGAAGACGGCGCGCTCATGCGCATCCCCATGGACCTGCGGCAGCACCGGCAGGCGGGAGAGTTCGCTGTGCGGCGACAGTAACCGCAGCAGATTGTGCCAGTCGAGCATTTGCGCCGGCTGCCAGCCGTGCTCGCTGAGCCGATGTAGGAGGCATTGCGGATCGCCGGCCAGGGCGAGATTCAGGGGATGATCCCGGGTGCCGCGAAGGTCATCGCGAAAACGGGGCAGTTGCTGGGCCAGGTTCTCTTGCCAATCGCGCGATGGAGCACGGGTGATCCGTCTATCCGGTTGATAGTCGCGGAAATGCGTGTCGTGCCAGGTCAGGGCGGGCCAACCGGCCAGGCAGGACAAAAGCACCGCGGCACCGATCATCAGACGTTTGCGGCTCGCCCGCTCCACATGGCGGTGGTAGGCAATGCCGAGAAAGGCCACCCAGGCGGTGCCGAGCATTAGGCTGCCGAAAATATCGGTCAGCCAGTGGACGCCGAGATAGAGTCGTGAAAGGGAGACGGCACCGATCAACAGGGTCGCCAGGCTATAGGGCAGCCATCGCCACTGCCGCTGCAGACTGCGCGCAAGCATGATGGAAAAGAAGCCGTAGAGCGTGACCGCCCGTAATACGTGGGCGCTGGGGAAGGACCAGGGGCCTAATGCATCGCTTACCGCCGGGGGGCGTGGGATCTGCAGGCTGACTTTGAGCAGCCAGGGCGCCAGCAGGCCGAAGAGGCTGGCGGCGAGCAGGTAGTAAGTGGCGCGCCGTTCACCCCTCAACCAGAGCAGCAGACCGAGGCCGATGGTGAAGAGCAGGATCGAAGCGAGATCCCCGGGTGCGCTGAAGGCAGTCATCAGATGGTCGCCCCAGGGCGAACGTAGACTCTGCAGGGCGGTATAGACCAGCTGATCCATGCCGGCGGTGAGTGAGCCGCCCAGCACTACTCCGGTCAGCAGTACGAACAGCAGGGTGGTCACCAGCAGCAGGGTGGCGAGGCCGGCCAGGCCCTTGGCCTCGGGGTGGTCCGGGTCGGCCAGGGCGCTGGAGATGGAACGAAAACCGGGATGCAGCTGCCCCCAGTCGAAGGCCCATTGCACCAGCTGAGTGGCATGGGGCTGAATGAGGCGGAACAGGCCGCGTGCCATGATGAAGAGCAGCCAGGAGAGTGACAGTAGCAGCAACAGCAGCAGGACCAGACGGAAGGCGACCTCCGAGGCCAGCTCCAGGGAGGCGCCGAAGACGATACCGGGCAGCAGATAGGCGGGAGCCCAGACCAGCGCCGACAGCAGGTTGGCGATGAAGAAACGCCAGGGGGACATACCTAGCATGCCGGCCACCAGGGGAATAATAGCGCGCACCGGACCGAAGAAACGGCCGATCGCCACGCTCTTACCCCCGTAACGTTGAAAGAAGTCGATGCCCCGTTGCAGGGTTTTGGGATGACGACTGAAGGGCCAGAGTTCGCGCAGATGACCCTGGTAGTGGCGGCCAAGCCAGAAGCTCAAGCCGTCTCCGGCCACCGCGCCGGCGACGGCCCAGCCAAAGACGGGCCAGAATTCGAGGGTGCCGGTGGCGATCAGGGCGCCGAAAGCGAACATGGCCACTACCCCCGGCACCAACAGGCCGAACACGGCAACCGATTCGACGAAAGCGACGAAGAAGACCGCCAGTCCGGCCCATAAGGGATTCGCCGCGATCCAGTTGACCAGTTGGGATAGGAGTTCGCTCATGCCGGATCAGTTCCGTGCAGCACCGGGTGGTGTGACGACCCTGTATGGCATGGTGCGTTATCCCAGTGTGGCGAAGGCCTCGGCCGCCGCGGTGATGGTGGCTTCTATGTCGCTCTCGTTATGGGCCTCGGAGACAAAACCGGCCTCGAAGGCGGAGGGGGCGAGATAGACGCCGCGTTGCAGCATGGCGTGGTAGAAGGCCTTGAAGCGCTGCTGGTCGCAGCCGGTGGCGCCGGCGAAGTCGCTGACCCGGGGTTGATCGGTGAAGAAGAGCCCGAACATGCCGCCGACATGGTTCTCCGTCAAGGGGATGCCTGCCTCCTCGGCGGCCTGTTGGATGCCTGATACCAGGCTCTCCACCTTGGCGGAGAGGCGCTCGAAGAAACCGGGGGCGCTGATCAGCTCCAGGGTCTGCAGTCCGGCTGTCATGGCCACCGGATTGCCCGACAGGGTGCCGGCCTGATAGATCGGGCCGAGGGGGGCGATCTTCTGCATGATCTCCAGCTTGCCGCCGAAGGCGCCCACCGGCATGCCGCCACCGATCACTTTGCCCAGGGTGGTCAGATCCGGGGTGATTCCATAATGGGCCTGGGCGCCACCCAGGGCGACGCGAAAGCCGGTCATCACCTCATCGAAAATCAGCACCGCGCCGTATTGGTCGCAGACCTCGCGCAGGGTCTCCAGAAAGCCGGGCTGCGGGGGAATGCAGTTCATGTTGCCCGCCACCGGCTCGACTATGATGCAGGCGATCTGTTCGCCCATTTTCCCGAACAGCTCGCGCACCTGGTCGCTGTCGTTATAGCTGAGGGTCAGGGTATGCTCGGCCAGGCTGGCGGGTACGCCGGGCGAGGAGGGTTCGCCCAGGGTCAGCATGCCGGAGCCGGCCTTCACCAGCAGGGAGTCGGAGTGGCCGTGGTAGCAGCCCTCGAACTTGACGATTTTGTCGCGACCGGTATGGCCGCGGGCGAGTCGTATGGCCGACATGGTGGCCTCGGTGCCGGAGCTGACCATGCGCACCATGTCAATGCTCGACACCAGCTCGCAGACCTTGTCGGCCATCTGGGTCTCCAGCTCCGTGGGGGCGCCGAAGCTGAGACCCTTATCAATGATGGAGGCAACCGCCTCGATCACTTCGTGGTGGGCGTGGCCGAGGATCATCGGACCCCAGGAGCCCACATAGTCAATATAGCGGTTGCCGTCCGGATCGTAGAGGTAGGGCCCGGCCGCGCAATCGATGAAGACCGGCTCTCCACCCACACCGCGGAAGGCGCGTACTGGTGAATTCACTCCGCCGGGGATATGTTGCTGGGCGGCGGCGAAGAGCTCCTGGGAACGGCTCATGTCTAGTCTCCTTAGATGGTGTTGGGTTGGTGTCAGGTGGTGGATTAGGGGGCGGCGAAGAGTTCGCACAGCCGCTGACTGGCCGCGCGCACATCGGGTTGGCCGAAGACCCCGTGGATCACCGCCAGCATATCGGCTCCCGCCGTGATCAATGGGGCGCCATTTTCCGGGGTTATCCCGCCGATGGCAACCAGCGGCAGGCCGATGGCGGCACGGGCCTGCGCCAGCAGATGCGGTTCGGCTTGTACCGCATGGGGCTTGCTGCGGGACGGGAAGAAGCGGCCGAAGGCGAGGTAGTCGGCGCCCCGGGCGGCGGCATTCATCGCCAGGTCGAGCCGGTTGTAGCAGGAGACGCCGATGATAGCGGCGTTGCCGAGTTGGCTGCGGGCCTCTGCCGGATCGGTGTCGTGCTTGCCCAGATGGACACCGTCGGCGCCGATGTCGCGGGCCAGCTGGATGTCGTCGTTGATGATCAACAGGGCCTGACGGCGCCGACAGGATTCGAGCAGCCGCTCAGCCAGCCACTGTCGCATCGCCCGGTCAGGGCGTTTGTCGCGGAACTGAATCAGGCGGCAACCGCCATCCAAGGCTAGCTCCACCTGGGCCGGCAGTGTCTCGTCCGGACACAGCTGCGGATCGGTAATGGCATAGAGGCCGTGCAGGGCGTCGCGCTTATCCATCCTGCTGCTGTATAGCGCCGATGAGGTGGTAAAACCGGTTCGGAGTGGCTTGGCAGCGTCCGCTGTGGAATGCGTGTCTAAGGGTCTGCCAAGTGAAGTCGAGCGCATTCTCCACTGCCTGTTCGAGCGGCTCCCCCTGGGCAAGGCGTGCCGTGATGGTTGCCGCCAGGGTGCAGCCGGAGCCATGGTACTCACCCGGCAGGCGGCGTGACGATAGGGAGAGGGTTGGCGTCCCAGGGCGGTAGAGTCGGTGAGTGATCTCGGTGGCCTCCACCAACTCGTGGGTGCCGGTGATGAGCACGGCGTTCGCGCCCAGATCCAGCAGACGCTCGGCGCATGCTTGCGCGGGGGCATCTCCCCCGAGGCCGCTCAAACGCAGCGCCTCCGTGGTATTGGGTGTGATCAGGTCGCAGTAGGGAAGCAGCCGTTCGCGAAGGCTCCGCAGCAGAGCCACGCCGGCCAGGTCGCTGCCACCGCCGGCCGCCAGTACCGGGTCTAGGACGACCGGTATCCCGGGGTGCGCCCGTAACAGGGCAGCGACCGTCTCGGCGATCTCCCGACTGCCAAGAAGGCCGATCTTGATGGCGGCCACTGCGCTGTCTGCCAATAGCAGTTCAGCCTGTCTGGCCAGCAACGCCGCTTCCACCGGGTGCACTGCCCGTACGTTGCAGCTGTCCTGCAGGGTGAGGCAGGAGATCAAGGTCAAGGCATGGGCCCCGTTGGCCGCCAGGGACTCGATATCGGCCTGGATACCGGCGCCACCGCTGGGATCGTGACCTCCTATGACCAGGATCACAGGATGAGAATTTACTTCGGATTGCATCGCGGCATTGTAGCGGATTGTGACGGTTTGAGGGATTTGGCTTGTTGATAACGATCTAGAATATTAAAATCGAAAAAAAATAGTATACTTTTTTTTAATCGATTTCTGAGTATGGATAAAGGGTTTTTCCTAGGATTGAAGAACATGACTGCTAGACTCAGATACTGAACAGAAGCAAAAAGGGATGCGCAGGTGACAGGAAGCAGTCGTTTATTGAGGGATGAGGGTTAGAGAATTAAACGGTAGAGACGAGAGGAAATGACTGCGAGGACAAATCCATGAGTCAGAAGATATTGGAACTGGAAGCCGTAGCGCGCCACTATTGCGAACTGGTTGAGAGCCTCCATGAGGGCAATACCCAGTGGCTGCAGGAGATCGCATCCTTGCTGCCACGACTGCATGCCGCGGTGGCCGCCCTCAACCTGCCGGATCCAGACCGGGATCACCACACCATTACCGATCTGGATGCCCGGTTCGAGCTCTATACCCAACTGCGCCGCCTCTTGGGAGAGCGTGACAGCTACTGGATGGAGTTCGATGTGGCCGGTGACGGTCAGACCATGAGCGGCAGCTTGGCGGACGATCTGACTGACATCTACTGGGAACTCAAGGAAGGCCTGCGTTTGCTCGATAAGCAGCCGCAGAAGGCGGTGGAGGGCTGGTATAAAGGGTTCCACCTCCACTGGGGGCAGCATCTGCTCGATGCGGAACGCCATCTCTACGGTCTCAGCGCACGCAATCAACTGGTTTTTGAGTCGATGGCGCTCGGGGAATAACCTACTTGCTTTGTAAGTTAATTGGTCAAGTGAGGCTGTTTTTTGTTACCATCATCGCTAAGAGAGATAAATTATTCTTAGTTAGGAGTAATTGATAATGAGTTCGACTGACTTGACCGAAAGCGACCTGACACTGAGCGCCCTGGCTCAGTCCAAAATGAATGAACTGTTTCAGCAGGTGGATGACACTATCGAAGGTGTGCGTGTCTTCGCCACGCCTGGCGGCTGCAGTGGCGTCAGCTTCGGCATGACCTTCAGCGATGCCGTCAACGATAACGACGGCGTGCTGCAGTGCGACGGTTTCAAAGTGATTGTCGATGACGGCACCCTGCAGTATCTGCGCGGTGTGGAGATCGATTTCATCGACCGTGGCGACGGTAATGCCAGCTTCGTTTTCAATAACCTGCAGCCTGTTGGCGGCGGTTGCAACACCTGCGGTTCTTCCTCGGGAGGTGGCTGCGGCTAAACCTTTCACCCAGAGAAGTGGACAAACCGTGCTTGGGCAACCAGGTGCGGTTTTTTTATGCTTGGGCTCTCTCCATGATCGTATGGATGACTGCATCTTGTCTCACAGACATGAATGGATATGAACGATAACCTGTTGGATCTTCTTGTGGTGGGCGCTGGCATCAGCGGCTTGGGTATGGCACAGATGGCAAAACGGCGGGGCATCAAAGCCCGGGTGCTGGAGGCCGGCACACATCTGGGTGGCGCCATTCACAGCCATCGATTTGAAACCTCCAGCGGTCAGGTCTGGGTCGAGCTGGGTGCCCACACCTGTTACAACAGCTATGGCAATCTGTTGCAGATACTGGAGGAGGCCGGTCAGCTCGAGACCCTCCAAGGCAAGTTGAAGCTGCGTTACCGATTACAGATAGGCGACAAGCTCCTCTCGATTCCCTCCCAGCTCAACTTTATCGAACTGCTCGGGGCGCTGCCGCGCATGTGGCTCAGCCGAAAAGCGGGGCGGACCGCCGAGGGCTATTTCGGCAGGATCATCGGGCGGAAGAACTTCGCCAAGGTGCTCGGGCCGGCCCTCGATGCGGTGGTGTGCCAGCCGGCGGCAGCCTTCCCCGCTGATGCCCTGTTCCGCAAAAAGCCAAGACGCAAGGAGATCCTTCGCAGTTTTACCGGCCCCAACGGCCTGCAATCGTTTGTCGAGGGGGTGGCGGCTGGGCTGGATGTGCAGTACAACTCTCCGGCCAAGATCTTGCAGCGTATCCCGGCTGGCTATCAGGTCCTGCTTGGTGATGGGCGCAGTTTGAAGGCCAAGAGGTTGGTACTGGCGGTGAGCCCGGATGTGGCCGCAGAGCTGCTGCGCGAAAGCATGCCCGATCTGGCGGCTCGCTTGGATGAGATCGAGATGGCGGAGATCGAGAGTCAGGCCGTTCTGGTACACAGCGAAGATCTTGAACTGCCCAGTCTGGCAGGCATCATCGGTGTCGAGGATGCATTCTTCTCGGTGGTCTCGCGGGATCCGGTGCCCGACCCTCACCACCGGGCCTTCACCTTCCATTTTCGTCCCGGGTGCTTGGACCAGTCCGATCGTCTGGAGCGCATTTGCCAGGTTTTGGGTGTGGGGTGTTCGGCCATTGTCGAGAGCGTGGTTATAAATAATCGCCTGCCAGCCCTGCGCTTGGACCATGCCGAGCGTATAGATTGGATCGATCAGCGCTTACGGGGTGAGACGCTGGGGCTTACCGGTAACTGGTTCCAGGGGGTCTCCATCGAGGACAGTCTCCAGAGGTCAGCTCATGAATCCAATAGATTGCTGAGTCAGCCGTAGGTCGGGTTAGGCTGCGCTAACCCGATCTGCCT
>JASFJY010000012.1:0-16224 GCA_050119415.1 Chromatiales bacterium
AGGTGTCGGCTGTGTGTCTTGACTTGCGGTAACGGGGAATTAACCGCGGCGAGATAAATACGGCATACCGTTTCTGAAGCGCGACACACAGCCGACGAGACAGGCAATCCACATCCCGCGGAGACGAGGCTGCAAATGCTGTCTGAAATGGGACTATAGAGAGGTTTTCAGATCAGAATCATTGATGCTTCGCAAAAACAACATTAACTGTAAGTGTTTGTTGCGATTGATAAAAGTCAATCTGCTTTAACCCGATGGGAGGCATTGCCAAATTGAAAGAGGGGGGTGTGACAGGGTGGGAGCTTGTGTTCGAGCCTTCGTCCTTTGGTGGTTTTCAGCTTGTCATCACAACCAAGACAGCCTTGATTGTTATTGATTGTTATATAGAAATTAGAGATGCAACCCGGCAGAGCCGGGGTATTTCAGCCGCCGCGCGCCGATTCGCGAATTGATCAGAGATTCTTTAAAAAGTTGAACCGTTCCAGCCCCACATATGACGTTGAGCATCGCTGAATTCAATGTAGATTCTGTCGCACGGGATCTCAAGCTGGTTTGAGATCAGATCACAAAGAGTCCGGGAAAATTCGGGGATGCGGTCCGCCGGCAGGCCGATGCTCTTCAGCTCCAAATAGGCCAGTGGTGAGTCGTCGCCGGCAAACAACATCTGTGCGTTATGGTTGAGGATGACCATGACATAACGTTCCGGCTTGCCGAGCATGTCGGCCAGGGTCGCGGATGCCTGTTTGATCAATGCCTGAGCCTGCGTCTCATCGGTCAGCCGGTTGCTGGAGATGGTGAGCAGTGGCATGGCTCAGTTCTCGCAGTTGGCACTGATGTTTTCCCGTGCCTGTTGCATGAGATTCTGTCGCTGCTCTTCGCTCAGACGCTGGTATTTGCCTTCGGTTTGATAGAGACGATTTCCCAGCCCTTCCAGACTGCGCAGGTTGGAACGCGCCGCCTCGCAGTTTTGACGTTTGCGTTGCTGCTCTTCCTTGGTTTCCTGTTGCTGCTTTTTAGCCAAGTCCCTGTCTTCCGCGCTGTCGGCCAGCCGTTGGCGCAGTTGATCGAGTCGGTTTTGTGACTCCTGGCTGTCGCTGGGAGCGGTAGTTCCGCGCAACTCCACCTGTTCGACCTGGCGATCGGGTGGTGGTGATTGGGAATAGGTCACCACACCCTCGTCGTTTACCCATTTGTAGGTTTCGGCCATCAGGGGCTGGGTGGCGAGTGTCAGCAAGCAGGCAAGTAGGGCATTTTTCACGTTGAGAGCCTTTCCAGGATATGACGCGTAACAGCGACTTTATTATGGGACATCTGTAATGAATAGCAAATTGGGCGCCGCTGTGTTGTGCGCTTGATCCTGATCCTTTGATGATTCCAGGGTATTAATCCAAGACAGCAGTTTTATTCCTCATCCTTGCTGTCTCCTGTGAACGGCTGTCCAGTAGATGACGCCCGGTTAATGCTTGGAAAAAATCCCCCGGATTGTCAATTATTACGATCAGACGACCATAAGCGCTTGACCGATAAAAGCGATATTAGTATTTTGCACTGTTCCTATTTTGATTTATTGGCAGGCCGGCCATCGGCCCGACTGGAGGCATCAGACGTGGAACTCAGCGGTGGCGAGATCATCGTTCAGTGCTTGAAAGACGAAGGTGTGGAGCATGTTTTCGGCTACCCGGGCGGGGCTGTGCTGCACATTTACGACGCCATTTTCAAGCAGAAAGCCGTCAAGCATATCCTGGTTCGCCACGAGCAGGCGGCCGCCCATGCGGCGGACGGCTATTCGCGGGCTACCGGCAAGCCAGGTGTGGTGCTGGTGACCTCGGGTCCCGGCGCCACCAATGCGGTCACCGGCATCGCCACCGCCTACATGGACTCCATACCCATGGTGGTTTTGACCGGTCAGGTGCCCACCCCCGTGATCGGCAGTGACGCCTTCCAGGAGGTCGATACCATCGGCATCACCCGCCCCTGCGTGAAACACAACTTCCTGGTCAAGCGGCTGGAGGATCTGGCCGAGACGATCAAGAAGGCCTTCTATATCGCCACCACCGGCCGCCCAGGCCCGGTGGTGATCGACATACCGAAGGACATCACCGATCCCGGCATCAAGATCCCATATCACTACCCGGACAAGGTCAAGATGCGCTCCTACAATCCGGTGGTCAAGGGTCATCTGGGGCAGATCAAGAAGGCGGTCAAGATCATGATGGAGGCCGAGCGTCCGGTCTTCTACACCGGCGGCGGGGTGGTGCTCGACGATGCGGCCAAGCTGCTGACTGAACTGGTCGAGACCCTCGACTTTCCCATCACCCAGACCCTGATGGGCCTGGGCGCCTATCCGGGCAGCGGCAAAAATTTCCTCGGCATGCTAGGCATGCACGGCACCTATGAGGCCAACATGGCAATGCACGACACCGACGTGCTGATCGCCGTTGGCTCCCGTTTCGACGACCGGGTCACCGGCCACGTCCAGCAGTTCTGTCCCAATGCGACCATCATCCACGTCGATATCGATCCCTCCTCGATCTCCAAGAACGTGCGTGTGGACGTGCCGATTGTCGGCTCGGTCAAGCAGGTCCTGCGCGACATGCTGAAGGTGGTCAAGGAGGGCGACAAAAAACCGAATACGCGGGCCCTGAGCAAATGGTGGGAGCAGATCAAGCAGTGGCGCTCCATGGACTGCCTGAAGTACGACCACAAGAGTAAACTGATCAAGCCGCAATATGCGGTGGAGATGCTGTACAAGGTCACTAAGGGCGACGCCTTCGTCACCTCCGACGTGGGTCAGCACCAGATGTTCGCCGCCCAGTTTTACCGTTTCGACAAGCCGCGGCGCTGGATCAACTCCGGTGGCCTGGGCACCATGGGCTTCGGTCTGCCGGCCGCCATCGGCGTGCAGATGGCCCATCCCAAGGCGGATGTGGCGGTGGTCACCGGCGAATCGAGTATCCAGATGTGTATTCAGGAGTTGGCCACCTGTATCCAATACGAGTTGCCGCTCAAGATCATTTTGCTAAACAACGGATACATGGGCATGGTGCGTCAGTGGCAGGAGTTCTTTTACGAGAGCCGCTACTCCCAGTCGGGCATGAGCGTGACCCCCGACTTCGTCAAGCTGACGGAGTCCTACGGTCATGTGGGCATGAGGCTGGAAAAGCCCGAGGATTTGGAAGGCGCCATGCAGGAGGCCTTCTCGCTGAAAGACCGCTTGGTCTTTATGGATATCGCGGTCGATCCGGCGGAGAACGTCTATCCCATGATTGCCGCTGGCAAAGGTCACCACGAGATGTATCTGTCACCTGGAAGCGAGCTGGTCTGATGAGGCATATCATTTCTATATTGATGGAGAACGAATCGGGGGCTCTCGCCCGGGTGGCCAACCTCTTTTCGGCACGAGGCTACAATATCGAGTCGTTGACAGTGGCACCTACCGAAGATCCTACTCTTTCGCGTATGACGCTGGTAACCAGCGGTAGTGACGACATCATCGAGCAGATCATCAAGCAGTTGAACAAGCTGATCGATGTGGTGAAGCTGATCGACCTCACCGAGGGGAGCCACCTCGAGCGTGAAATGATGCTGATCAAACTGCGTGCGGAACGCACTATGCGTGAGGAGATCAAGCGTCTTGTGGACATCTTTCGCGGCAAGATCATCGATGTCTCCGATACCAGCTATACCGTCGAGTTGACCGGGGTGGCGAACAAGCTCAACGCCTTCATCGAGGCGGTTAACGACGAGCTGATCATCGAGGTGGTGCGCACCGGTCCCTCCGGCATCAGCCGCGGACCGAAGGGGCTTGGGCTCTAAGACCAAAGTGGCGGTTGCGGGTTGCCCTGGTGCTCTGAATAGCATGAAGTCGCAAACGCACGTGAATTACCGCGATTTTACGCCAATGACTTCAGTGTGGTGAGAATGCATGGCCGGTCGCCGGGTGACCGGACTCTGCCCGACCCGGATATGTGATGAATGCGTCTACATATGTAATGGAAAAGATGATTTCCGTGTGTTCGCGGTGACAGGTGTCCATTCGCGGCTTGAATCCAGTTTACAAAATACAATATCTTCCGAAGGAAACAACATGGCTATCAACGTTTACTACGACAAAGACTGTGACCTGAGCATCATCAAGGGTAAAACGGTCTCCATCATCGGCTATGGCTCCCAGGGTCATGCCCATGCCAACAATCTGCAGGATTCCGGCGTCAACGTCATCGTCGGCCTGCGTGAAGGTTCTCCTTCGGCCGTCAAGGCGCAGAACGCGGGTTTGACGGTGAAGTCGATCGAAGAGGCGGTGGCGGCTGCCGACCTGGTCATGATCCTGGCCCCCGATGAATTCCAGGCCAAGCTCTACCGCGAGCAGATCGCGCCTAATATCAAGGAGTCCGCGGCGCTCGCCTTTGCTCACGGCTTCGCCATCCATTATAACCAGGTCGTGCCGCGCGAGGATCTCGATGTCATCATGATCGCCCCTAAAGCCCCGGGTCACACGGTGCGCAGCGAATTCGTCAAGGGCGGCGGTATTCCCGATCTGGTGGCCGTCTACCAGGACGCCACCGGTTCAGCCATGGATACTGCGCTCTCCTACGCCTCAGCCATCGGCGGCGGTCGCACCGGTATCATCGAGACCAGCTTCAAAGACGAGACCGAGACCGACCTGTTCGGCGAGCAGGCGGTGCTCTGCGGTGGTGCCGTGGAACTGGTGAAGGCCGGTTTCGAGACCCTCACCGAAGCGGGTTATGCCCCTGAGATGGCCTACTTCGAGTGTCTGCACGAACTGAAGCTGATCGTCGATCTGATGTACGAGGGCGGCATTGCCAACATGAACTACTCCATCTCCAACAACGCGGAGTACGGTGAGTACGTTACCGGCCCCAAAGTGATCAACGAGGAGAGCCGCAAGGCGATGCGCGAGGCGCTGCACAACATCCAGACCGGCGAATACGCCAAGCGCTTCGTCTCCGAGGGTGCGCTCGGTTACCCCTCCATGACCGCCTATCGCCGGCTCAACGCGGCCCATCCCATCGAGCAGGTGGGTGAGCGTCTGCGTGGCATGATGCCCTGGATCAAGAAGATCGTCGACAAGTCAAAGAACTGATCCCGGCCGGGTAGAAGGTCAGGCATGCCGTGAACAGCGCCGCGAGCACCATGCCGATGGTGCTCAACGCCCTGGAGTATCAGCCCGTTAAACCGGATGAAACATTCCGGGCTAAGGTGAGGCGAAGTTCTGGGTCCAGTAGACCCCATAGGTGGAACTGCTGTCACTGGCCCTCGCCGCCCCCATCTGCGTGAAGCGTGAACTCATCAGATTGGCGCAATGGCGGGCGCTCGTGATCCAGACCTCCATGGCCGTCTGGGCGTCCCCGTAGCCGGCGGCGATGTTCTCGCCATAGGTGCGCCATTCATATCCCGCCGCGGTGATCCGGTCGCTGGGGCTGGAGCCGTCCAATCCCGTATGGTCGAAGAAGTCGTTTGTCGCCATGGAGCTGGAGTGGCCTTGGGCGGTACTCTCCAGCTGGCAATGCCAGGCCAGGGGGGCGACGGCGGGATAGGAGATGCTACCGCAGTCTCGCGCAGCCGCGCGGCTGTTGTTGACCAGGGTCAGCATCTCCTTGTCATCGTCGTCCATGCAGAGGTCGATGGTCTCCTGGCTGGTATCGCCGAGGTTGTAGTTCGAGGTGGCGGCGTTGGCGTCGCCGCGACCACTCAGGGCGAAGCAGATCAGCAGTGCCGAGACGAGGCTGATTCCTCGCTGACTGTTTGACATGTTTTCTTCTCGATCGTTGACAGTGGTGTTTGCTTGTAAACATACGCGAGATGGGAGGGGGAGGCATTGCAATGTCTCGCAAAACAGGCTGAGCAAGATTCTGCTTTCTGTGAAATTCAAATTGCGGTCACAGCCGGGCCCTTGGTTGTGAACCGGTAACGAACCATAGCGAGCAAATGCATTAACAGGCGCTGCTGGGGATGGTCTATAATGCCCCGTTTTCCAAGCCCCAATCCCCGGGAGAGAGCAGATGTCGAAAGATGGCATAAACAAGGTAGTGCTGGCCTATTCAGGCGGCCTGGATACCTCGATTATCGTTAAGTGGCTGCAGGACGAGTATCAATGCGAGGTGGTCACCTTTACCGCCGATATCGGTCAGGGTGAAGAGGTCGAACCGGTGCGCGGCAAGGCGGAGGCGGCCGGCATCAAGGAGATCTACATCGAGGATCTCACAGAGGAGTTCGTGCGTGATTACGTCTTCCCCATGTTCCGCGCCAACGCCATCTACGAAGGTGAGTACCTGCTCGGCACCTCCATTGCCCGTCCGCTCATCGCCAAGCGGCTGATCGAGATCGCCAACGAGACCGGTGCCGACGCCATTGCCCACGGCGCTACCGGCAAGGGCAACGACCAGGTGCGCTTCGAGCTGGGGGCCTATGCCTTGCGTCCCGACATCAAGATCATCGCCCCCTGGCGTGAATGGGATCTCAACTCCCGCGAGAAGTTGTTGGCCTACGCCGAAGCCCACGGCATCTCCATCGAAATGAAGCGCGAGGGAAAAAAATCACCCTACTCGATGGACGCCAACCTGCTGCACATCTCCTACGAGGGCTACGATCTGGAGGATCCCTGGAACGAGCCGGGCAATGAGATGTGGCGCTGGTCGGTCGCACCGGAACAGGCGCCGGACAAACCCAGCTATATCGAAATCGGTTTTGACAAAGGCGACCCGGTCTCCATCGACGGCGAGCCGCTGTCGCCTGCCCAGCTGCTGCTGAAGCTGAACCAGCTCGGTGGCGCCAACGGCATCGGCCGTGCCGACATTGTGGAGAATCGCTACGTGGGTATGAAGTCCCGCGGCTGCTATGAAACCCCGGGCGGCACCATCCTGCTGAAGGCCCGCCGGGCCATGGAGTCGCTGACCCTCGATCGGGAGGCGGCCCACATGAAGGATGAGCTGATGCCGCGCTACGCCAAGCTGATCTACAACGGCTACTGGTTCGCTCCCGAGCGCCTGATGCTGCAAGCCGCCATCGACAAGACTCAGGAGGTGGTCAACGGTGTGGTGCGGCTGAAGCTCTACAAGGGCAACGTCTACGTGGTCGGCCGCAAGTCGGAGAGCAACAGTCTGTTCGACGCGTCGATAGCCACCTTCGAGGACGATGCGGGCGCCTACAATCAGAAGGACGCGGAGGGCTTCATCAAGCTCAACGCCCTGCGCTTGCGGGTGGCGGCGTCGAAAAGGCGCTAGTTTTTTATGTCCGCAAATAAAGCTAAATAGGCATCAACAGATGATCGATATGTAGGGTACGGCAAGCCGTACCCTAATCCGACCTACATCTGAGTAAGAAACCGCTTGATCCGCTCCTCCCCTCGGTGACACTTTGTGCATTGCTAATATTCCAGAAATAACAAGCAAAACATTAAGTTAGTTTATTTTCTAAGCGACCGGGTGAAACATTCGGGCTAAGCGGCCTGGCACTCCCGCTGCGCCAGGTTGAGGGCGGAAAGCACCGCTTTGAGGGTGGCGCTCAGGCTGTCGTGGTCGAAGGCGGCGCCGGCGATACGTTCGCCATCCACATCGAGCTGTATGTAAGCCACCGCTTCCGCATGGGTGCCCTCGCCGATGGCGTGTTCACTGTAATCGATGACATGGATCTGCCGGCCGAAGGCGCAGGTGCAGGCATCGATGAAGGCTGAGATGGCGCCTTCGCCGCAACCGTGAATCTGACTGGAATGCCCCGCTTGCGAGATCCTTGCCTGGATGACCTCCTGGCTTGATTGGCGGTCGAGACGGTAGCCGTCGAGGCGCAGCGGTTCGGCGTCCATTACGAAGTGCTGGTAAAACAGCCGGTGGATCATGGCGCTGTCGATTTCCCCAGACTGTGCTTCACTGAGGCGCTGCACCTTGGCCGCCAACTCCACCTGGATCCAGCGTGGCAGCATCAGCCCGTAGTCCCGTTCCATTACATAGGCCACGCCTCCCTTGCCTGACTGGCTGTTAACCCGGATCACCGCCTGATAGTCGCGGCCGATGTCCCGCGGGTCGATCGGTAGATAGGCCACCTGCCAGGGTTCGTCGGGCTGCTGGCGATGCAGGCATTTGCGGATCGCATCCTGGTGGGAGCCGGAGAAGGCGGTATAGACCAGTTCACCCACCCAGGGGTGACGTGGGTGGACCGGCAAACCGGTGCATTCTGTATAGACGCGGATGATTTCGTCAGGTCGGGAGAGGTCAAGCTTTGGGGCGACGCCCTGGCTGTAGAGATTCATTGCCAGGGTGACGATATCCATGTTGCCGGTGCGCTCGCCGTTGCCCATCAGGGTGCCTTCCACACGGTCGGCACCGGCCAGGATCGCCAGCTCGGCGGCGGCCACCGCGCAGCCACGGTCGTTATGGGTGTGTACCGAGAGAACGATGGCGTCGCGCCGGGAGATCCGTCGGCGGAAGTACTCCACCTGATCGGCGAAGCGGTTCGGGGTAGTGCTCTCCACCGTGGCCGGCAGGTTGATGATGCAGGGCCGTTCGGGGGTGGGCTGCCAGACGTCGATCACCGCATCGCACACCTCCACCGCGTAGTCCCACTCGGTGTTGGAGAAGCTCTCCGGTGAATATTGGAAAAGCCACTCGCTGTCGGGATAGCGGGCGGCCTCCCGTTGCAGCATCTGTGCACCCGCCACGGCAATCGCCTTGATCCCCTCACGGTCCCGCATGAAGACCCGTTCGCGCTGTACCGTGGAGGTGGAATTGTAGATATGTACAATGGCACGCCGCACCCCGGCAAGGGCTTCGAAGGTGCGACTGATCAGCGCCTCTCTGGCCTGCACCAGCACCTGGATGGTGACGTCCTCGGGGATCTGCTTCTCCTCGATGAGCCAGCGCACGAAATCATAGTCGGGCTGGCTGGCGGCGGGAAAGCCGACCTCGATCTCCTTTACACCGATATCCAGCAGCAGTTTCCAGAGTTCGCGCTTCTGCGCTACATCCATCGGTTCCAGCAACGCCTGGTTGCCGTCGCGTAGATCCACGCTGGCCCAGATTGGCGCCTGGGTCAGGGTGTTATTCGGCCATTGTCGATCCGGTAGTGGCATGCTCTGGGTGGGGCGGTATTTTCGGTGGTCGAATTGTTTCACTCTCTGGCTCCTGGTGCCCGGGGGTCTCCCGGTCTATGTCTGTGTTGGCTCTCCCATGAGGGAGGGGCCGGTCAGCGGGTTGGCGCTACCGGCCCCGATGAGGTCCTGCGACATTGATCTTCGCCTTTGTGGGGCGCTTTTCGTCGGATGTCTCTGGCTTGTGGCCAGAGGCGGCGCAGGTTGGCTTGTGGCCGATGGAAAGAGCATAGGGCAAATCGTGGGGCAAGTGATTGCGAATTGTGTGGGTATTTCTTATATATGTGGAATAAAATGCTTGTATATTGTCTATATTAGGCAAAGGCTGCTAATTTTTATTTTTTAGGGGCAATAAGATGAATGTCGATCGCTACGACAGGCGGATTCTGCAGACCCTGCAGGCGGATGGGCGCATCAGTAACCAGGAACTGGCGGAAGCCATCGGACTCTCCCCCTCGCCCTGTCTACGGCGGGTGCGCGCCTTGGAGGAAGCGGGTGTAATCACCGGCTACCGCGCCCACCTCGATCCCGCCAAGCTGGGATTGAGCCTGATAGCGTTAATACATATCGCCATGGACCGCCACACCCCCGAGCGTTTTGCCAACTTCGAGAAAAAGATTTCCGCCCTGCCGGAAGTGCTGGAGTGCCTGCTGATCACCGGGCAGGATGCGGATTACCAGGTCAAGGTGATGGTGACGGACATGGAGGCCTATCAGGAGCTGCTGCTGAACAAGATAACACGGATCGAAGGGGTCAGCGGAGTACACTCCAGCTTCGTTATGCGCAGGGTGGTGGACAAGACGGCTTTGCCGGTTTGAGGGTCAGCGGTCGCGATCAGGCCTGAGTCTCTTTAGATAAAGGAATCAGCGGCTTGTCTGAGAAGTACTGTGAGAGCCAATCCAGCGCCTCACTGCGGTCGTAGAAGGATTTGACCTCCACGTCTCGGAAATAGGTGGTGGCGGCGATGCGGGTCATGATCGTGTCTATATGATCGCGTTCGATGTAGGCCACCGCCTGCAGTCGGTGTCGGGTCTGTTGCATCATGGCGATCTGCACCAACACCGAAATGGAGTAGTGGCCCTGGCGCTCGATCAGGGTGGGCAGCGGTTTATCAAAATTGTCGAGAAAATCGGTGACCGGTTTGATGTCACACTCGGTGATCTCCTCGTTGCTATAGATCTCGGCATGTAGATAACGGTTATCAACAACCCGAAGCCTGACCTGTCCAGTGTCTTTGCTTTCCATTTTCGTATTATACTTAAATTGACTTTAGAAAATCAGGTCTTAGCCTGGTGCAGAGGCCGCTGTCGATGATTACGCCCGAGGAGTTGGGCGAACTGGTGAACCTGATCGTCGACGCAGTGGAGAATCGGCACGAACGCCCCTTGTGTCAGCGCTGATTCCTGATCGACTCCATGGCCTGATCCGACTTTTCCGCATTCTGCTGCAGTGACTGCTGCAGCGCCTCGGCCGCCTGGCGCGCGGCCTTCTTCTGTTCCACCAACTCGATATACTCTTTTGGGGTTTGGTTGTAGCGGGTCTCGGGTGGGTTGTCGCTCCCCTTCATGATGTAGAGCACGCCGAGGATGAGGACAATGAGAACGGCGAAAAAGGTGATGTTGGTCATGGATAACTCCTGATGGGGGTCTTGTTTAGACAGATTTGGTGGACCCCTTGCCCCCCTGTAAGTATGGACCAGCCTCAGCCATGCAGTTCGAGGATCGGCCACTGACGATCGCGCGCCACCTGCGCCAAGGTATCGTCGGGATCAACCGCCACAGGATAGTCGACTTGCTCGAGCAGCGGCAGATCGTTGTGTGAGTCGCTGTAGAACCAGCTTCCCTGCAGGTTTGCGCCATGCTCCTCCAACCAGTCTTGCAGACGCCGGACCTTCCCTTCACGGAAGCTGGGTTCGCCGACGACCGCACCGGTGAAGTGGCCATCCAGGGTCTCCGGCTCGGTGGCGATCAGGTATTGGATGCCGAAGCGCTGGGCGATCGGTCGGGTGACGAAGGCATTGGTGGCGGTGATGATCATGAGGGTATCCCCCGCCTGTCGATGCTTTTGTACCAACTGCCGCGCCTGTTCGCTGATCAGGGGATCGATATGGGTGTCGAGAAACTCGTCCCGCCATGTCTCCAGCCTGGAACGCGAGATTTGGCGCAAGGGGGCCAGGGAGAAACGCAGGAACTCGTGAATGTCGAGCCGGCCCTCTTTATAGAGCTGATAGAAACGCGCGTTTTCGCGCTCGTAGTGAATGCCGTCGACTGCTCCCTTTTCCACTAGAAAGCGGCCCCAGAGGTAGTCGGAGTCGCCCGCCAAAAGGGTGTTGTCGAGATCGAAAATCGCCAATGTCATAGCGCGGTCCTGCTGTTACTGGGGTGTACCCCTACCCTCCCGTGGGGAGGTGCTATAAATCCCTGCAGACAGTACAGGAATTTTCAGAATTAGCAAAGGCTTATGTTGCTTACTCCTTGCCGGTCCAGGATGATTGTGGAAGAATCAATTGCAACGATTCAAAAAAATATGCGGCCAGTGCCTTGATTGATTCGGACGGTTTCAGATCCAACGTGGGGATAATCCTCTGCAACAGCGATCGCCTGCTTTTCTGGGGGCGCCGCGTGGGGCAGGATGCTTGGCAGTTTCCCCAGGGCGGGATCAAACCCCGTGAGTCGCCGCAAGAGGCGATGTTCCGTGAGCTACAAGAGGAGGTTGGCCTTGAGTCGGATCAAGTGGAGCTGCTTGGCGCCACCCGCGACTGGCTCAAGTATCGCCTGCCGGAACGCTATATCCGCCGCAACTGCGAGCCCCTGTGTGTCGGTCAGAAACAGATCTGGTTCCTGCTGCGCGTCCTATGCGGCGAGGAGGCCTTCTGTTTGGATCACACCGAGGCGCCGGAATTCGAAGATTGGCGCTGGGTCAAGTACTGGCAGCCGGTGCGCGAGGTGATCTATTTCAAACGCCAGGTCTACACACGGGCGCTGGAGGAGTTGGCGCCACTGCTCTATCCTGAAGGTACGCCGACCCGCTGCCAAGCCAACTACCTCAGACAGAACCGACGGTG
Organism: Chromatiales bacterium; assembly: GCA_050119415.1. Taxonomy (GTDB): domain Bacteria; phylum Pseudomonadota; class Gammaproteobacteria; order Chromatiales; family Chromatiaceae; genus Thiodiazotropha. The sequence goes on from JASFJY010000012.1 coordinate 12,168, forward strand.
AGCATGCCCTCTGTCCCCTCCGGCATGGAATCCTAGACCATGCTTGATCCATTGCACCGCATCGTCAAAGAGGTGAATGCCGCCTCCGATCTCAATGAAGTGCTGCAGATCATCGTTACCCAGGTAAAAAAGGCGATCAAGGTCGATGTCTGCTCCGTCTACCTGACTGATTTCGAGGGGCGAAAACATGTCCTTATGGCCACCAAAGGTTTGCGGGCGGAAGCTGTCGGCAAGGTCAGTCTGCCCTATCACCGTGGTCTCATCGGCCTGGTCTGCGAACGAGCGGAGCCGGTCAATGTGGCCGATGCGCCGAGCCATAGACGCTATCTTTTCACCAACGAGACCGGTGAAATCCAGTACAAGGGTTTTCTCGGTGTGCCGATCATCCAAAATCGCAAGGTGCTCGGGGTGTTGGTGGTGCGGCAGATCGAGATGCGTACCTTTGCCGACAGTGAGGTTACCTTCCTCTTCACGCTGGCGGCCCAATTGGCCGGCGCCATCACCCATGCCCAGGCTAGCGGGCAGCTGATCAAGGCTGACGATACCGCACCGCCACGGCGATTTCTGCGGGGGCACCCAGGCTCGCCGGGTGTTGCATTCGGCACGGCGGTAGTGGTCTATCCGCCGGCCGATCTGGAGGCGGTGCCCGACAAGAAGGCGCTCGATGCGCAGGCGGAAGAGGAGGCCTTTCGCACCGCGGTGGCCGCGGTGGTGCAGGACCTGATGGCGCTGGAAGAACGCTTCGAGGACAGCCTGCCGGTGGAGGACCGCGCCCTGTTCGACGCCTGGCTGATGATGCTCGGCAGCGATTCCCTGATCGGTAAAACCGTACGCCGCATCCACCAGGGTAATTGGGCTCCCGGGGCTCTGCGCCTGACCATCGAGGAGCACGCCAAGGTTTTCGATAGCATGGAGGATATCTACCTGCGTGAGCGGGCCTCTGATGTGCGCGACCTGGGTCGCAGGATCCTGATGCATCTGCAGCAGCGGGTGAGCAGTCAGATGACCTATCCCGAGCAGACCATACTGGTGGGCGAGGAGGTAAGCGTCATGCAGCTGGCCGAGGTGCCCAAGGAGTGTCTGGCGGGTATCGTCTGCGCCGGCGGTGCCAGTTTCTCCCATGTGGCCATACTGGCTCGTTCCATGAACATTCCGGCGGTCATGGGCGTGAGCAACCTGCCGGTCTCCCGTATGGAGGGTCGTTTCGTCATTCTGGATGGGTATCTGGGACGGATCTATGTCTCGCCCGCCCCCTCGGTGTTGCAGGAGTACCAGCGCCTGGCCGAGGAGGACCGGGAACTGTCGCAAGAACTGGAGAGCAACAAGGAACTGCCCTGCGAGACCACTGACGGCGTAAATATACCGCTCTTTATCAACACCGGTCTCATCTCGGAGATGAGCAGCCAGGGCATTGACGAATCAGCCGGTGTCGGGCTCTATCGTACGGAGCTGCCCTTCATGGTGCGCGACAGTTTTCCCGGTGAATCGGTGCAGGTGAACAACTACCGCAAGGTGCTGAAGGCCTTCCATTCACGACCGGTGACCATACGCACTCTCGATATCGGTGGCGACAAGCCGCTGCCCTATTTCCCGGTTGAGGAGCAGAACCCCTTCCTCGGCTGGCGTGGCGTGCGCATCTCGCTGGATCATCCCGAGATCTTTCTGACTCAGGTGCGCGCCATGCTGCGTGCCGCCATAGGCTTGAACAACCTGCGACTGCTGCTGCCCATGGTCAGCAATGTGGACGAGGTCGATGACGCCATGCTGCTTATCCGTCGTGCCCATGATGAGCTGACGGAGGAGGGTTTCGATGTCCGGATGCCGAAGATCGGTGTCATGATAGAGGTGCCGGCAGCGGTCTATCAGGTCGAGGCGCTGGCCAGGCGGGTCGACTTCCTATCCGTGGGGACCAATGATCTGACTCAGTACCTGCTGGCGGTCGACCGTAACAACGGCCATGTGGCCGATCTCTATGATGATCTGCATCCGGCGGTGTTGCGGGCGTTGATCCAGATCGTCGAGAGTGCCAGGATCTATCAGCGGGAAGTCAGTGTCTGTGGCGAGATGGCCGGCAATCCGGCCTCTGCGGTGCTGCTACTGGGCATGGGGGTTGACAGCCTGAGCATGAACGCGGGTAGTCTGTTGAGGGTCAAGTGGGTGATCCGGTCCATCTCCTCATCCCGCGCCCGGCAGCTGCTGCTGGCCGCTCTGCGCTGTGAGCGGGCGACCGAGGTCAAGGCCCTGCTGAGTCGGGCGCTGGAGGATATGGGGCTGGGCGGTCTGATGCGCGCCGGCAGGTAACGAACGGATTTCGAGGATCGATTTGGTGGCAGAGGGGGGCTGGTGGTCTTCCAGCCCCCCTTTGCCCTGTTTTTCGCTACCCCGAATGTTTCACCCGGCCGCTTGAACAATAAGCTAACATTCTGATTTTGCTTGTTATTTATAGAATATTAGCAAAGTGCAAAGTGCAAAGTGTAACCGTCCTACGCTGAACGCGCCCTCGCGCCGGTCTCGCCGTCCAACTGCGGTATTTGCTCAATCATCAATAGCTTGCTATTGAGGAGTGGCACAGGGATGTGCCGTTTACGGACCTAAGGATGGATTCAATCGCAAATCCGCATCTGAACAGCGATCCCGGCGCGATCTTCGCGTTCCCGGGTGAAACATTCGTACTAGTAATTTGCGCAAAAGCCAAAACCAGTTGATGCACCTGCATCCAAGGTCGTATTCCAGGGTATACCGGATGCCGTCAGCATGGTGTCGGTTTGGCTCCATACGGCATTCCACAAGTTCGTGACAGATCCGCCCACATCCAGAGTAACGGACCATGTCAGCGATGAACTGTTAGGATTTGTCACTTTTACCTTTGCACAATATCCGGAACTCCAAGAGGTGATGGTGCTCAATGAGGTTTCCGCAGGATAGGTGGTATTTCCGGAATCGTTATTAGGACCGTCATCGGGACCGTCATTGGGACCGTCATCGGGACCGTCATCGGGACCGTCATCGGGACCGTCATCGGGACCGTCATCGGGACCGTCATCGGGATCGTCATCGGGATCGTCATCGGGATCGTCATCGGAACTGTCATTGGAATTATTATCACCACCATATACCGGAAATTGCATGCCGGTGTCGATTTCACTGGTTACCACCAGCGAGATCCCGCTGACCTCGACGGTTTGTCCCCAAAAATCCGTGATACGGAAATCATAGGGGCCGTCGCCAAAACCGCCTTCGGCGCCAAAGTAGTTGTAGGGTTTTCTGGGAAGGTCTATGAAGTTGCTTCCTGAACCGGTGACACGGTAGCTCAGTTTCGCTATGGGATAGAGGTGATCGCGGACCTGTACGGCGGTCCAATATCGAGTGGAACCCTCTTTAAAATACAACTTCATGTTGCCGGCCTGATTGTTGGCCACATAGTGCCAACTGATGGGGATTCTGCCTTTCGAAATCTCTGCAATTTGGGCAAAGGCGTTTTGATCCAGGTCGACATCCCCTTTGGCGCATTCCGGGCATTGGTCATCGATACGAACCGTGACGCTGAGTCCGGTGTCATCGTTGGTGACGACAATGACGCCACCGCAGGCTGCTGAGCCGTCATAGTCCGTTGCATTCATGGCGGCTGTCAGTATGTTCGCTGGCTTGGGAAAACTGCAGTTGCCCCCGCCACCGTATCCATAGAAAGTGCCTTCACCGGTATGCGTCGAGCTGTCCGCTAGGGATAGGGGCGTGAAGGTCGTGATTAATAGGGTTAATGGTAGGCTGTAACTATTACTCATGGGACTCCCTTACTCATTTGCAGTAGGTTGTATGTATCAGCCCGAATGTTTCACCCGGTCGCCTAGAATTAAGTGTGTCTTAAGGATTTTTTACTTTTTATTCCCAGAATATCTATAAGGTATAAAGTGAAAGTGAGCTCCGCTGAATGCACCTTCGCTCCGGCCCCGCTGCCAGCGTACGAGCTGTGAATCTCAATAGCTTGGGCTATTGAGGAGTGGCACAGGGATGTACCGTTTACGGACCAAAGGAGGGACCCAATCGCAAATCTATATCG
>JASFJY010000013.1:0-16209 GCA_050119415.1 Chromatiales bacterium
AGGATTGCCATTACCAGGGAACACCGATGGGCGCTCACTCAATGGACAACCGTGTCGATAAGAACGCGGCATCTTAGTAAACCGATAGACTCCCAGGATCAGACTCGTGCACAGCAGCATTAAGATTGGCGTTTTCGTCGACGCCGAAAATGTCCGCTATAACGGCGGTTATCAGCTCCGTTACGATATTTTGAGGCTCTTCGCCGCCCGCTACGGCGGCAGCCTGTTACGGCTCAACACCTATATGGCCTACGACCAAGAGCGAGCCAAGGAAGACCCGGAATACGGACGTCGCGCTAGAACCTATCAGCAGATGGTGCGTGATTTCGGCTGGAAAGTGATCGTCAAGGATGTACGCCGCTACACCGACGAAGAGGGCAACGTCACCACCAAGGCCAACGCCGATCTGGATATGGCCGTGGATGCCATGCTGCAGTCAGAAAAGCTCGATCTGATGCTGTTGGTGACAGGTGACGGAGATTTTCTCCAGGTGGTGACGGCCATGCAGGACCGGGGTTGCCGCGTCGAGCTGTTGGGTTTTCGCAATGTCTCCCAGGAGTTGCGCCGTCAGGTGGATGACTATTACTCGGGCTTCCTGATTCCCGACCTGCTGCCGATCAGCTATGAGCCCCGCAATGAATGGGGCCAAGCGGGCTCCTGCGTGCGCGGCGTCTGCGCCAAGTGGTTTCCCGAGAAAGGCTACGGCTTTCTGCGCTTCCTCAAGAAGATCAATCCTAATCTCTGGGTCACCGATCCTCGGCATCCCGATTCGCCTTACGAGAGCGTCTTCTGCCATGCCAATGAACTGGCCGACGAAGTCACTGACGAGATCATGCTGAATCGCGACTCGGTCCTGGAGTTCTATGTCGAGGAGAGCGACAAAGACGACGGCCTGGTGGCCAATAACGTGCGCCTGGTGCCCAGTTTCGGCAACAGCGGGCTTTGATGTTTCTCTGCCATCCGCAAGCCATGGGATGAGGCTTGCCGCGCCACTTTATGACGAATTGATGGAGTCGTAGATTTCGCGCTGCTCGGCCACCTGCAGTTTGTTCGCTTCGAACATCGGTTTCCGCCCTGATGATCTCGATTCAGTCAAGCTTGTCATCAAGCAGGATACGAATGCGCCTGCCAGCTCCCGGCAGACGTTCGATGGTGCCTCCTCGCAACGGAAACTCGCCCTGTGGCCGGTCGGCGAAATAGAGCCGCAGCGACTCGCGGATCACCGGGAAGGCGATTTCGTCCCAGGGAATCTCATGCTGCCGAAACAGGGCCACCTCCAGCGACTCTTTGCCGGCGGAAAATTCCAGGTCGAGCAGTCGGCTGCGGTAAAGCAGATAGATCTGGTTAATGTGGGGTAGGTTGAAAAGGGTATAGAGCCCCTCGATGTCGACCCGCGCACAGGCCTCCTCCAGGGTTTCGCGGGCCGCCCCCTGCTGGCTGGTTTCACCGTTCTCCATGAAACCCGCCGGCACGGTCCAGAGTCCGTAGCGGGGCTCGATGGCGCGGCGGCAGAGCAGTACCCGGTCCTCCCAGACAGGAATAGTGCCGACCACCACCTTGGGATTTTGATAGTGGATGGTGCCACAAGTGGGACAGACATGGCGCGGGCGGTCGTCCCCCTCGGGAATGAAGATCTCCACCTTGTCACCACACTGACTGCAATATTTCATAACCACTATCCAGGACCTGTCTGGAGACATTCTCCACGATTCCACGAATCCCGCGCAATGGGAAAAACCTTGTGATATTCGGGCCGAATCCATCCTGCTACCATGCGCTTCTTTCAGACAGGGTTCCTTGTACAAAACAGCTTAAATTGAACAGATGCAACAAGATCAAATGACCAGAACCGTTCAGGAGGCCGACCTCGAAGAGGCGATCGCCGCCATCGATCTGGGCTCCAACAGTTTTCACCTGATCGTCGTCAAGGTGAACGGCGGCCATCTGCAGATCATAGACCGCCTGCGCGAAAGTGTCCGTCTCGGCGCAGGACTCACCGATGACAAGCGCCTCGATCCGGCAGTGGCGCAACGCGCCATCGCCTGTCTCGAGCGTTTTTCCCAGCGCTTGCGCCCCCTGCCCCGCGAGAACATCCGCGCCGTCGGCACCAACACCATGCGGCAGATCCATCCCGCAGACGACTTCATCCGCCAGGCCGAAAAGGCCCTCAACCACCCGATTGAGATCATCGCCGGACGCGAGGAGGCTCGGCTGGTCTACCTGGGCGTTGCCCACGGCCTGGCGGCCGGCGACGATCTGCGCTTGGTGGTCGATATCGGCGGCGGCAGCACCGAGCTGATCATCGGCCAGGGCTTCACCCCCCATCAGCGCGAGAGCCTCTTTATGGGTTGCGTCAGCATCAGCCGCCGCTTCTTTGCCGACGGCATGATCAATGAAAAAGCGATGCGCGAGGCGATACTCGCCTGTGCGGTGCAGATCCGTCCGGTGCGCAACCTTTTTCGCGAGGGGGGCTGGCGTGAAGCCATCGGCAGCTCCGGCACCATCAAGGCGATACGCAACGTAGTCATCGAACAAGGCTGGAGCGAAGCGGGCATCACCCGAGACTCCCTCGAGACCCTGACTGACCATCTGATCCGGGCCGGCAATATCGAACAGCTCTCGCTAAAGGGATTGTCCGAGGAGCGCAAGCCGGTCTTGGCCGGCGGCGTGGCGGTGCTGCTGGCGGTGTTTCGCCATATCGGCATCCGCCAGATGCTGGTCTCGGACGAGGCCCTGCGCGAGGGCCTGATCTACGACATGATCGGCCGCAGCCACCATGAGGACGCCCGTGAGCGCACCGTCAAGGCGCTTATCGCACGTTACGCCATCGACGAGGACCAGGCCGACCGGGTGGAGGCCAGCGCCATGGCCCTCTTCGAACAGGTGGTCCGGCCCTGGAAAATGCAGGATCCAAACTACCCGGAGATGCTGCGCTGGGCGGCCCGGCTACATGAGATCGGACTCACCGTCTCCCACAGCCAGTTTCACAAACACGGGGCCTATCTGGTGGAGAATTCGGATCTGTCGGGCTTCTCGCGACAGGAACAACAGGTGTTGGCGGCACTGATCCGCGGACATCGGCGAAAATTCCCCAGCAGCATCTTCGAGGCCCTGCCCAACGATGCCGTCACCTGTACCAAGCAGCTCTGTATCCTGCTGCGGCTCTCGGTGCTGTTGCACCGGGCGCGCTCGCCGGTCGTCAAGCCGCAGGCACGGCTCGAGGCGGATGAGAACCGCCTGTCATTGGTGTTCCCGGAGAACTGGCTCGAGCAACACCCCCTGACCCGCCTTGAACTGGTGCAGGAGGCGGCCTACCTGGAGTCAACCGGTGTTCTCTTGCGCTTCTCCTGAAAGCAGACCGCGAACCGCTTTCAGCAGGCTCTCGGCGGAGCTGCCGTGCGGCAACCGCTGCAACAGGCTCCCCTGTTGATCGATGAGGTAGGTATCGGCGGAGTGATCGACAGCGTAGTTCTCGTCCGTTTCGGGATTGACCGCCCGATAGGCCACACCGTAGAGGGCGGCGGCCTGTGCCACCTCGGCGTCGCTGCCGGTTATACCGAGCAGACGCCTGTGAAAATACTCGGTGTACTCCTGCAGGCGGGCCAGGTTGTCACGGCGGGGATCGACACTGACAAAGATCGGCTGCACCTGTGAGAGTTCCGCCGGCTCCAGCTCGTTCAATACCTGACTGAAAAGCGCCAGAGTGGTGGGACAGATGTCGGGACACCAAGTGTAGCCGAAGTAGAGTATCACCACCTGCCCGCGGAAGTCGCTCAAACTGACCGGACCCCGCGGCCCCTGTAGGCTGAAATCGCCCCCCTTGGGCGCTTCGGCCAACGGCTGCGTCACTGCCGGTTGCGGGACCGGCCGCCAAACAAACAGCAACCAGATCAGCACCCCCAGCAACAGGGCGATGACGGCGCTCAGGAGGGACTTTTGCATCAATTCAGGCTCATCGGTCTGTTGGCTAAAATTTGATTTTGCCTGCTGCCCAGCTTCCAGGCATTGATATTTGGCAGCCTGTTTTCACTATCAAACATCTGCCAGATCGCCCTTCTGCTCCAGCCATTTTTTTCGGTCTGACGCACGCTTTTTCGCCAGCATCATATCCATGATCGTATGGGTACTGTCGCCCGATTCGACGGTAAGTTGGATCAGCTTCCGGGTATCGGGATGTATCGTGGTCTCACGCAACTGAATCGGGTTCATCTCGCCCAATCCCTTGAAGCGCTGAACATTCACCTTGCCGCGCAATTTCTCGGCCTCTATGCGATCCAACACACCCTGTTTTTCGGAGTCGTCGAGGGCGTAGAAGACCTTTTTACCCACGTCGATGCGGTAGAGCGGCGGCATCGCCACATAGACATGCCCCTGCTGCACCAGTTTACGGAAGTGGCGCAGAAACAGGGCGCACAGCAGCGTGGCGATGTGCAAACCGTCCGAGTCGGCATCGGCCAGGATACAGATCTTGCCAAAGCGCAGTTTGGAGAGATCGTCGCTGCCCGGCTCCACACCTATGGCCACCGAAATGTCATGCACCTCCTGCGAGGCCAGCACCTCAGACGAATCAACCTCCCAGGTGTTGAGAATCTTGCCGCGCAGCGGCATGATGGCCTGGAACTCCCGGTCACGTGCCTGCTTGGCTGAGCCGCCCGCCGAATCGCCCTCCACCAGAAAAAGCTCGCTGCGCAACGGATCGACCGAGCTGCAGTCGGCCAGTTTGCCGGGCAGCGCGGGACCCTGGGTGACCTTCTTGCGCGCCACCTTGCGGCCCGCCCGCATGCGGCTCTGGGCCGAGCTGATGGCGAGTTCGGCGATACGCTCGCCGGCGTCGGTATGCTGGTTGAGCCAGAGGCTGAAGGAGTCCTTCACCACCCCGGAGACAAAGGCCGCACACTCCCTGGAGGATAGACGCTCTTTGGTTTGACCGGAAAACTGCGGATCGAGGAGCTTGACCGAGAGGACATAGGCGACCCGGTTCCAAACATCCTCCGGCGCCAGTCTGACCCCGCGCGGCAGCAGGTTGCGGAATTCGCAGAACTCGCGCACCGCGTCGGTCAGACCGGAGCGCAGGCCGTTGACATGGGTGCCGCCCTGGGAGGTGGGAATCAGGTTCACATAGCTCTCCGCCACCGGTTCTCCCCCCTCCGGCAGCCAGGTCACCGCCCAGGCGGCGGCCTCGTTGTTGCCGGCCATCTCGCCGACGAAGGCCTCCGCCGGCACCAGCTCCGTACCCTGCAGGGCGTCGAGCAGATAGTCGCGCAGACCGTCCTCGTAATACCAGGACTCGCGCTCACCGCTCTTCTCATCGTACAGGCTCACCTTGAGGCCGGGGCAGAGCACCGCTTTGGCCCGCAAGACATGGCGCAACAGGCGCAGAGAGAAGCGGGACGTGTCGAAATAGGCTGCGTCGGGCCAGAACTTCACGCGGGTGCCGGTATTGTTGCGGCCAACCTTGCCCACCACCTCCAGCTCGGAGACCTTGTGCCCCCCGGCAAAGGCCATGTTGTACTCCCGCCCGCCCCGCTTGACCCAGATTTCCAGGTGTTTGGACAGGGCATTCACCACTGAGACGCCGACGCCGTGCAGACCGCCCGAAAACTGGTAGTTCTTGTTGGAGAACTTGCCCCCCGCATGCAGCTTGGTGAGGATCACCTCGACCCCGGGGATGCCCTGCTTTGGGTGGATATCCACCGGCATGCCGCGGCCATCATCCGCCACCTCCAGTGAACCGTCCTTGTAGAGCGTCACGTCGATCGACTTGGCGAAACCGGCGATCGCCTCGTCGACGCTGTTATCGATCACTTCCTGGGCCAGGTGGTTGGGACGGCTAGTGTCGGTATACATCCCCGGCCGCTTGCGAACCGGGTCCAAACCACTGAGAACCTCGATATCCGAGGCGTCGTAGCTGCCACTCATGCGCGTTTCACATCTCTCATTGTAAGCTCCAACGAAGCGGCGATTTTACACATCAGCAAGAGAGGTAGCGAGTGTTCGAGCTCGCTCGACGCACGGGAGGCTTGTCATTGACCCTGCGGAGCCGGCTGGGTTAGGTTTATAGATTCATTTCAGACGGATGCCAAAGAACGTGCCGAAAAAGAAACACCCCCCGGCCATCGAGACGGCCATGAAGGAGCTGGAGACACTGGTCGAGACCCTGGAGCAGGGCGATCTGGCTCTGGAAGCGTCGCTGCAGGCCTTCGAGCGCGGCGTGGCCTTGACCCGGGTCTGCCAGCAAGCCCTCGACGAGGCCGAACAGAAAGTCAAAATACTCAGCGGCGAAACGCAGGAGGCCGACCTGCACCCCTTCGAAGACGACCATGAATGAGGCATTGAAGGCCTATATGGCGACCTGCCAGCAGCGCGTAGAAGCCGTGCTGGAGCGCGCCCTGCCCCCGCCAAACACCCTACCGGCCCGGCTCCACCAAGCCATGCGCTACTGCGCGCTCAGCGGCGGCAAGCGCATCCGCCCCGTGCTGGTCTATGCCGCCGGTCAGGCGGTCGCAGTGGCGCCCGAGCGCCTGGACCTCCCCGCCTGTGCAGTGGAGCTGATCCACGCCTATTCACTGGTGCATGACGATCTGCCGGCAATGGATGACGACGATCTGCGGCGCAATCAGCCCACCTGTCACAAGGCCTTCGACGAGGCGACCGCCATCCTGACGGGCGACGCCCTGCAGACCCTCGCCTTCCAGATGCTCTGTTGCGGCAACGACATGCAGGCGGATGCCGAGACCCGGCTCAAGATGCTCGAGACCCTGACCCGCGCCAGCGGCTCCCGCGGCATGGCCGGCGGCCAGACCATCGATCTGGAGTCGGTGGGCAAGGAGCTCAATCTGGCGGAGCTGGAGATCCTGCACATTCACAAGACCGGGGCCCTGATCCGTGCCTCGGTGAACCTGGCAACTCTGCTTAATCCGGCCATTGGCGAGGAGAAAATCCAAGCCCTCGACCGCTATGCCAAATGTATCGGGCTGGCCTTTCAGATCCGCGACGACATTCTCGACGTGGAGGGAGAGACCGAGATCCTCGGCAAGACCCAGGGCAAGGACCTGGCCCAGGACAAACCCACCTACCCCGCCCTACTGGGACTCAATGGCGCCCGCGAGAAGGCGCAGGAGCTGCTGCAAAATTCTCTGCAGTACCTGGGCCTGTTTGCTGAGGAAGCGGATCCGCTGCGCTGGATTGCCGAGTACATCATCGGGCGTAAGCGCTGATAGCCATTGCCCGCAGCGGCATCATCTGAACGACGATCCCGGCACGATCATCGCGTTCCCGGGTGAAACATGCAGTCTAGCCCGCCAACTTGCACCTCTGCGCCATGATTGAGATAATTAAAAATTCGACTCGATAGATTCAGTATCCCGGCCCCCGCCAAATACCCGATGTTCTGTCCGTTGTCCTTCGGAGAGAGGACGGATACCCTCGAATTTATCAGATTCACAACATAATCCCGGTAGTCAGCGGGATGGGAAGCTGGAGATGCTTGACAAAAAACCCCTGACGGGCACGCAGATCGAGGATGTGCAGAGCAGCGCCGACACCCGACAGATCGCGATCAACAAGGTGGGTATCAAAGATATCCGCCACCCGATGCGTATCCGAGATCGCAGCGAAGGCGAGCAGCACACTATTGCCAATTTCAACATGTACGTGAATCTGCCCCACAACTTCAAGGGCACACACATGTCCAGGTTCGTGGAGATTCTCAACGGCCACGAGACTGAAATCACCGTGGCCTCCTTCAGGGACATGCTGGCGGAAATGACCGAGCGCCTGGAGGCGGAGTCGGGTCACATCGAGATGAATTTCCCCTTCTTCATCAACAAGACCGCACCTGTCTCAGGGGTGAAGAGCCTACTCGATTACAATGTCACCCTGATCGGCGAGATCCACGACGGCGTTCCCAGCATCGAGATCAAGGTGGTGGTGCCGGTGACCAGCCTCTGTCCCTGCTCTAAGAGGATCTCCGACCGGGGCGCCCACAATCAGCGCTCCCACGTTACCGTACAGGCGCGCACCAAGGGCTTCATCTGGATCGAGGAGATCATCGACTTGGTGGAGGAGCAGGCCTCCTGCCAACTCTACGGCCTACTGAAGAGACCGGACGAAAAGTTCGTCACCGAACACGCCTACGACAATCCCAAGTTCGTCGAAGACATAGTGCGTGATATCGCCGTGCAGCTGAACCGGGAGGATCGCATCAGCGCCTATGTGGTGGAGTCGGAGAACTTCGAATCGATCCACAACCACTCGGCCTATGCCTTGATCGAGCGGGACAAGGAGCGCGACCCCGTCTGACTCCCTGACGAACCACGCAGCCAATCCGAAAAAGGCTGCGGCCAGCCGAACCGGACTATCCGTCCGATCCCGCATCCGCCGCGCCCGGCACCTCAGAATTTCCGGTGCAGCATCAGCGCCGCGCCCTCGTCTTCCATCTTGACCCGGTTGAGAAAACTCATGCCCAAGAGGACGTGTCCCGAATCGGCATTATCAATCACGAAACCGCGGACATTGCGCAACACGATATCCCCAACCTGAACCCGATCGAGTTCCACTTCATAGGCGGGCGCCCTGCCGTTGGCGGTATTGACGTAGATAGGACTGCCCTCCAGCTTATAGGACAGGCCCAACCGCCTGGCATAGGTGCTGGACATGGCGACGGCCGTGGCCCCCGTGTCGACGAGAAATTTGACGGTTCTGCCGTTGATGCTACCCACCGTGGTGTAGGAGCCGTTCTGATCGCGCCAGATCTTGGCGCTTATCTGGTCCGGATCGCTGTAGCGGGTCGACACATGGCTGCCGAGTGGATAGTTGCGGCGCTCGCCGTCAATCTCGATGACCGCCGCGCGACTGTCCGCCGAGATCAGCACCAGGCCCTCAGGCGAGGGTTTGTTGAGTTTCAGCAGACGCCGCTTGCCATCGATCAGCACGACCGCTTGACCGGAAAAGAGCGCTTCCACCATGATTTGTTCCACCGCGGCTGCCGAAGACAACCAGCACAACAGTATCCCGACCATGGGCAAATTCAACCTCTGCATCACACCCCCCTCTGAATCAACCAGATGACCGCACCGGCGTAAAGAGCCGCCAGGAGATCGTCGAACATGATACCGAAGCCGCCGGGAACCTGCCTGTCGAACCAGCGAATCGGCCAGGGCTTCAGGATATCGAAAAGACGAAACATTAGAAAGCCGACCAGGACCCACTTCCACCCTGTCGGCGCAAACGTCATAGTTAACAGATAGCCGATAATCTCGTCCCAGACAATACCGCTGTGGTCGTGCACCCCCAGGTCACGGGAGGTGCGTCCACAAATCCAGATGCCCAGTAGGAAACCCGCCAGCACCAGCGCCAAATAGACCGGTAGCGGCAGACCTTCGATCAGCAGGTAGAGCGGCAGCGCCACCAGCGTACCGAAGGTGCCCGGTGCCTTGGGCGCCAGACCGCTGCCGAAACCGAAGGCGAGCAGATGCAACGGATTGCGCAGATCGGGCCTGGCGGGGGCAGCATCACCCGGCATCCGCTTCCCCTCCGGCGAAATGGTCAAAACCCTTCGCCGACCCTGACCAGGCTGTTCCGTCCGGCATACGGACGCGCAGCCCAGGCGTCTGTTCGATGCTGCCGATATGTGTCATCGCCAGGCCCAGTTCATTGGCAATCCGCGCGATCTGCGGTCCGCGCTCGGCGGGCGCCGTAAAGCAGAGCTCGTAGTCGTCACCGCCGGTCAGCGCCGGCGTCCAGTCACCGCTGCGACTGAGCCAGTCGGCAAACGGCGCCGACAGGGGCAACTGCTCCAGAAAGAGCCTTGCCCCGACACCACTGGCCTCGAGAATATGCCCCAGATCCGCCAACAGACCGTCGGAAATATCGATGGCGCTGGTTGCCAGATCGCGCAGGGCCAAGCCTGCCTCGATCCTCGGCTCCGGCCGTTCCAGGCGCTGGCGCAGGGCGTCGATATCACCCGGCAGCGGCGCTCCCGCCTGCTGAAGTTTAAGATAGAGCGCCGCGTCCCCCAGACAGCCGGTGACATAGATGTCATCGCCAAGCTGGGCGCCGGATCGCCGCAGCACCCGTTCCTCGGGCACGAAACCGTGAACCTGCACGGTCAGGCTCAACGGTCCCCGAGTGGTGTCACCACCGATCAGGCTCACACCATAGCGCCTGGCCAGGGCGGCAAAACCCTCGGCAAATCCCTGCAGCCACGAGGGATCCGCAGCGGGCATCGTCAGGGCGAGCGTAACCCAGGCGGGTTCAGCGCCGATGGCCGCCAGGTCGCTGAGATTGACCGCCAAAGACTTGTGGCCCAGCGCCTGAGGTGAGACCGCGGGCAGGAAATGGATCCCGCAGACCAGGGTGTCGATACTCACCGCCAGCAGCTGCTCCGGCGGCACGCGCACCACTGCGGCATCGTCGCCGATGCCGAGGGAGACATCGGCTCGCGACGGCGTCACACCGTCAAAGTAGCGCCTGATGAGATCGAATTCCGTAATGGCCGATGTGTCATGCATGGCTGATGGCGTGGCTTGAGACAATAGGGTTGCCGACAGTGCGGCCCCGTCAACGCCGCCGTCGCGGATTGACAGGGATCGGTCGACGGCGCTGGTGTAACAAGATCGCTTACCCTTCAGCGGCGCTGCTTGGCCTTGATCTCGACCGGACGCGCCTGCTTCGCCACCTGGTCGAGCACTCCGTTGACATACTTGTGTCCCTGCTCGGCGCCGAATACCTTGGCCAGCTCCACCGCCTCGTTGATCACCACCCGGTAGGGCACCTCGGGCTTGTAGCGCAGCTCGAAGGCGCCGAGTCTCAGTACCGCCCGTTCCACCGGATCGACACTCTCGATGGCCCGGTCCAGGGCCGGCTTCAACAGTTCGTCCAGCTCACCGAGGTATTTGGGTACACCCTGCAGCAGATCCTGGAAATAGGGCACCTCGAAACCGGCCAGATCCTGCTCCTCGAGAAACTGGTTGGCGATCTCGACCACATCCTGTCCGGTCATCTGCCACTGGTAGATGGCTTGCACCGCATGGCGGCGCGCCTGACTGCGCTTCTGACTCATTAATCGATCTGACGCAACAGGTTGACCATCTCGATGGCGGACAGGGTCGCTTCGGCGCCCTTGTTGCCGGCCTTGGTGCCGGCCCGCTCGATGGCCTGTTCGATGGTATCGACGGTCAGTACGCCGAAGGCCACCGGAACGCCGTGCTTGAGGCTGACCTGAGCCATTCCCTTGACGCACTCGCCGGCCACATAGTCGAAATGGGGGGTGCCGCCGCGAATCACCGCGCCAAGGGCGATGATGGCATCGTACTCGCCCTTGACGGCCAGTTTTTCCAGCACCACCGGCATCTCGAATGCGCCGGGCACGCGCACCAGGGTAATATCCTTCTCGCTGGCGCCGTGCCGCTTCAGGGTGTCGACGGCGCCGTCCACCAGACTCTCCACGATAAAGCTGTTGAAGCGTGCGGCCACCAGGCAGAAACGCGCCTTGCTGACTGTCATCGCGCCTTCGATCGTTTTAATACTCATCTTTTAATTCACTCTGATTCTGTTAGTTCCCAAATCTTGTTGCCATCATGGCAATCGCTCAAGTGCCGGCCACATACTCGGTGACCTCCATGTCGAATCCGGAAAGACCATGGATACTCTTCGGCGCGCTGAGCACGCGCATCTTGCGCACCCCCAGGTCGGAGAGGATCTGCGCCCCCACTCCGTAGGTGCGCAACTCCTTGCTATTGTCCTTCTTGGCATATGTGTTGTCGGAAACGAGGGTCTGCATCTCCATCATGCGTTGCACGATCTCGCGCGGCGTGTCGTGGTTTCTCAGCACCACGATAACGCCCTCCCCCGCCTCGGCGATCTGTTTCATGGCGCTGCGCAGGGGCCAACCGCACTCCTGGAAATCGGCCTCGAAAAGGTCGCACAGGCTGTTCTGCATGTGCACCCGCACCAGGATCGGGCGCTCCGGCGAGGGATGCCCCTTGATCAGCGCCAGGTGGAGTTCATTGTCGACCATGTCCTGATAGGCGGCGAGCCGGAACTCTCCGTAGTTGGTGGGAAAGTGGCATTCGCTGACTCGCTCCACCGTGGTCTCGTTGCGTATCCGGTACTGAATCAGATCGGCGATGGTACCCATCTTGAGATTGTGTTCGACAGCGAATTTCTCCAGATCGTCCCGGCGCGCCATGGTGCCGTCCTCATTGAGGATCTCGACGATCACCGCGGCCGGCGACAGTCCCGCCAGCCGGGACAGGTCGCAACCCGCCTCGGTGTGGCCGGCGCGCACCAACACACCGCCGGGCTGCGCCATCAGTGGGAAGATGTGGCCCGGCTGCACCAGATCCTGAGGCTGGGCGTCCTTGGCCACCGCCGCCAGGACAGTGGTGGCGCGGTCAGCGGCGGAGATGCCGGTGGTCACGCCTTGGGCCGCCTCGATGGAGACGGTGAAGTTGGTGGCGGAGAGTTCGTCGTCGGTGGTCACCATCAGCGGCAGGCGCAGCTGATTGCAGTGCTCCTTGGTCAGGGTCAGGCAGATCAGGCCACGCCCATAGCGGGCCATGAAGTTGATCGCCTCCGGGGTGATACACTCAGCGGCCATGATGAGGTCGCCCTCGTTCTCCCGGTCCTCGTCATCCATAATGACGACCATCCGGCCCTGTCGCAGCTCTTCGATGATCTCTTCTGTGGTGTTAAGCGCCATGAACTTCTTCGATGTTGTCCAGAGTTAACGGGCCATTGTATCAGAGGGTTAATCGGAGGGCATCAGAATGTATATCAGGGGAATCCGACAGCAGCGCGCGGGGCGGGTTAGCGGTGCCCGCTACTCTTTCGAACCATCAAACAGTGCATCGAATATGGCAGTGAGGAACAGATCGAATAGATCTGTGCTCTCACGTGTATACTCATCCCGCTCCTTATCCGCCATTTCCTTGTGGTAGTTCGACATCTCCTGATTTCCTACCTCTTCATACTCTTGCGACCACTGACCGTGCAAATAAATACGATTGGAGGTTGACTCCAGGCTCCGTGACCTGTCCGAGCCGGCACAACCGCTCAACTCAAGGGATGAGACAACGAGAAGGACGAACGTTGCATATCTACAACTAGCAGATAACATAATGGAAACTCCATTTACGATAGGCTATCTGTATCAGATCAGATTGTTAGGTGTCACGCACTGTTCGCATCCAGCCTCTACGCAACCGCCCTCAACCCAGGAATCCGCGAGATCTCAACAACGCCTCGGTCACTCCACCCGCTTCGGCCTCGGCCGCTTGCTCACCCAGCATCAGCCGTTCCAGATAGCGGGCGATCAGGTCTACCTCCAGGTTCACCTGTGCGCCCACCTGATACCCATCCATAATGGTTTCCTGCAGAGTGTGAGGGACGATATTGAGTTCGAACACAGCCCCCCGCACCGCGTTGACCGTAAGGCTGGTGCCGTCTACACAGATCGAGCCCTTTTGGGCGATGTATTTTGCCAGTTCCGCCGGCGCCTCGATGGCGAAGCGGATCGAGCGGGCATCGCCCCTACGCTCCACCACCCGGCCGACACCATCCACATGGCCGCTCACCAGATGCCCGCCCAGACGGGTGTTGAGGGTCAGCGCTTTCTCCAGATTGACCCGGCTGCCCGGCTTCAGCAGATGCAGGGTGGTGAGCGCGAGGCTCTCGCGCGAGACATCCGCCGAAAATCCCTGCGCAGTCAGCGCCACCGCCGTCAGACAGACACCATTGGTGGCGATGCTGTCGCCGAGGGCCACATCCGACAGATCGAGTTCACCCGTATCGACCGTCAGACGCACGTCACCGCCTCTTGCCGCGACAGCTTCGATTCGGCCTATCGCCTGGATGATTCCGGTAAACATGGCGACTCCTGCTAGGACTGCGGCACGGCGGTGATACGGATATCCTCGCCCACCTGCCTCAGATCGGTGATGCGGAGGGAGATACGCTGACTCATCATCTCGATAGCCGGCAGATGGAAGAGGCTTCGGGCATCGCTGCCCATCAGGTGGGGCGCCAGGTAGATCACGAGCTCATCGATCAATCCCTCGGCCATCATCGCTCCCGCCAGCACCGCGCCCGACTCCAACAGCACCTCGTTGATCTCCTGCTGGGCCAGATAGTCCATCACTTGGCGCAGATCGAGCATGTCGCCATCGGCCGGTCGGGTCACCACCTGTGCCCCCGCCGCCTCCAGCGGCGCGGCGTCGAGGCGGGCCTCGTCCGAGCAGACGATCAGCACCGGTCCGGACAGGCTCAGCATCTTGGCCGCCGGCGGCGTCTGCAGCCGGGGATCGAGCACCACCCGCAACGGCTGGGGTGTATGCAGATCCGCATCCAGGCCCAAGGCCTGGGGCGAGAGGCGTACATTCATCGACGGATCGTCCGCCTGCAGGGTGCCGAAACCGGTCAGGATGGCGGCGCTGCGGGCTCGCAGTCGATGGACATCCTCGCGCGCCGCGGCCGAGGTGATCCACTGGCTTTCACCGCTGGCCATGGCGGTGCGGCCGTCCAGGCTCATGGCCAATTTGCAGCGTACGTAGGGCAGCCCCTGGCGCATGCGCTTGGTGTAACCGGGATTGAGCCTTTCGGCCTGGGCCTGCATCACCCCCTCCTCCACCTCAATGCCGGCCGCACGCAGCTGGCTGAAGCCCGCACCGGCGACCCGCGGATTGGGGTCGCGCATGGCGGCCACCACCCGTTTCACACCCGCCTCGATCAAGCCGTCGCTGCAGGGCGGTGTGCGACCCTGGTGACAGCAGGGTTCCAGAGTCACATAGGCGGTGGCGCCGCGGGCCCGCTCGCCGGCTTGCGCCAGTGCGTTGCGCTCGGCGTGGGGCTCGCCGGCACGACGGTGGTAGCCCTCCCCCACCACTTCGCCCTGTTTGGCCAGCACGCAGCCGACCCGGGGGTTAGGGTGGGTGGTGTAGAGCCCCTTGCGCGCCAACTGGATGGCGCGGCCCATATAACGATGATCGGCATCACTGCTCATTTCTCTTCATCCGGTTCGCCCAACAGATCGAGCTGTCGGCGGCGCACCTCGGGAGCGGGCTGCTGTTCCAAACGCTCGATCTCCTCGCGGAAGGCGTTGACATCCTCGAACTTGCGGTAGACCGAGGCGAAACGCACATAGGCCACCTGGTCCAGTTTCTTGAGTTCATCCATCACCAACTCGCCGATGGCCAGGGAGGGCACCTCCCGTTCGCCGGCGGCCATCAGTTTGCGGGTGATGTGGTTGATCGCCGCATCCACGTCCTCGGCGCTGACCGGTCGTTTCTCCAGCGCCCGCGTCATACCGGCGCGCAGCTTGCGGCCGTCGAAATGGACCCGGCTGCCGTCCTGCTTCACCACCCAGGGCAGGTTCAGCTCCGCCGTCTCGTAGGTGGTGAAGCGTTCCTTGCAGACAGCGCACTCGCGACGCCGACGAATCTGATCGCCCTCTCCCGCCAGGCGGGAGTCGATGACCTTGGTGTCCTGGGCTCCGCAGAAGGGACAGCGCATATTCTTTGTTCTTTAATGCATTTTGAATTTTAAATTTTGCATGATGAATTGTAGTGCTCGCTTCACTCGTGCTTGTCTATCGTCCAAACCGACCGCGAGCGAAGCATGCTCAATCAATTCAAAATCAATCTCCATAGACCGGATACCGCGCGCAGATATCCAGTACCTTCGCCTTGGTAGCATCGATCACCGCCTGGTCGCCACGGCTGTCGATGACGTCGCACATCCAGCCAGCCAGGGTGACGCAGTCGGCCTCGCCGAAACCGCGGGTGGTAACGGCGGGAGTGCCGACCCGGATACCGGAGGTGACGAAGGGCGACTGGGGATCGTTCGGCACCGCGTTCTTGTTGACGGTGATATTGGCGGCGCCCAGCCAGGCGTCCACATCCTTGCCGGTGAGGCCGGCCTCGATGAAGCTGACCAGAAAGAGGTGGTCGTCGGTGCCCTTGGAGACCACATCGTAACCCCGCTCCATGAAAACCTTAGCCATGGCGCGGGCGTTGTCGAGTACCTGCTGCTGATAGGCCTTGTACTCGGGCTCCATGGCCTCCTTGAAGGAGACCGCCTTGGCGGCGATGACATGCATCAGAGGGCCGCCCTGGATGCCGGGAAAGACCAGGGAGTTGAGCTTCTTCTCAATCTCCTCGTTGGCCTTGGCCAGGATCAGTCCGCCGCGGGGACCGCGCAGGGTTTTGTGGG
>JASFJY010000014.1:0-15712 GCA_050119415.1 Chromatiales bacterium
TCGTCGCTGGCGCCGATGCGCGAAAAGATGCGGTCCACCGGGCCGAGTCGCGCAGCGGCTGCGGGCACGAAGCTGCCGGCGTAGGCGAGCAGGGTGATCAGCGCGATCTGGCGCATGAAGGTTGATTTGCCGCCCATATTGGGGCCTGTGATGATCAGCATGCGCTGGGTATCATCGAGAGTCACGCTGTTGGCGACGAAGGGCTCCCGGCTTACCTGCTCGACCACCGGGTGGCGACCGTCGGTAATCTCAATGCCCGACTCCTCCACCAGCTCGGGGCGCACCAGGTTGAGTTCCATGGCCCGTTGCGCCAGGTTGCAGAGCACATCGAGGGTGGCCAGTCCCTCGGCACAGCGCTGCAGGGTCGGCAGGGATTGGCAGAGTTCGTCCAGCAGCTGGTCGTAAAGCAGCTTCTCCCGCGCCAGTGCGCGCTCGCGGGCACTCAGCACCTGGTCCTCGAATTTCTTCAGCTCCGGAGTGATGAAACGCTCGGCCCCCTTCAGGGTCTGGCGGCGGATATAATCCTCCGGCGCTTTATCGGCCTGGCTGCGGCTGATCTCGATGTAGTAGCCATGAACCCGGTTATAGCTGACCTTGAGGTTGGCGATGCCGGTGCGCTCCCGCTCCCGGCTCTCCAGGTCGAGGAGGAATTGATCGGCGTTCTCCGACAGGCCGCGCAACTCGTCGAGCTCCGTGTCGTAGCCGGTGGCCAGCACGCCGCCGTCACGGATCAGCATGGGAGGCTGTGGGATGATGGCGCGGCTCAGCAGGTCGTGGAGTTGTGGGTGTTCGCCGATCTCGGCGGCCAGCTGCCGGGTCAACGGGGTGTCGACAGCGGCCAGCAGCGGTTGCAGCTGGGGTAGGGCGCCAAGGGCGTCGCGCAGGGTCGCTAGGTCGCGGGGACGGGCGCTCTTCAGTGCTACCCGGGAGAGGATGCGTTCGATATCGCCGATGCCTTGCAGGATCTCCTGCAGGTTCTGGTAATCCTGGCCCCGCAGCAGCTCCTCGATGGCCGTGTGGCGCTCGGCCACCGCGCCCTGATCGTACAGCGGCTGGCTGATCCAGCGTCGCAGCATGCGGCTGCCCATGGCGGTGGCGGTGCGGTTCAGGATGCCGGCCAGGGTGTGCTGGGGCTGGTCGGACAGGGAGTGGACCAACTCCAGGTTACGTCGGGTGGCGGCGTCGATGATGATGTGCTCGCCGCGCCGCTCCACCCGCAGGCCGCGGATATGGGGCAGGGCGGAGAACTGGGTCTCCTCCACATACTGCAGCAGGCAGCCGGCGGCGCCGATGGCCAGCGGCTGGTCCTGGCAGCCGAAGCCGCCCAGGTCACGGGTACCGAACTGCTTGGTCAACTGCTGTTCGGCGCTATCCCGGTCGAAGTGCCAGATCGGGCGGCGGGTGACACCGCTGCGCAGGTTGAGCTGATCCGGCAGGGTCGAGTCCTCCTCCAGCAACAGCTCCGCTGGCGCCAGTCGCTCCAGCTCCCCACGCAGGGACTCCAGATCGGCCGGCTGCTGCAGGGTGAAGCGGCCGCCGGCCAGGTCGAGGGCGGCCAGGCCGAAGCCGTCGGACGACGCGTTGATGGCAACCAATAGATTTTCCTGCCGCTCATCCAGCAACGCCTCGTCGGTCAGCGTGCCGGGGGTGACGATGCGCACCACCTTGCGTTCCACAGGGCCCTTGGCAGTGGCCGGGTCGCCGATCTGTTCGCAGATCGCCACTGACTCACCCTGCTTCACCAGCCGCGCCAGATAGCCCTCCGCCGCATGGTAGGGGACCCCTGCCATGGGGATTGGCTTGCCGGCCGACTGGCCGCGCTTGGTCAGGGTGATGTCGAGCAGTCGCGCCGCCCGCTCCGCGTCGCCGTAAAAGAGTTCGTAAAAATCCCCCATGCGGTAGAAGACCAGCATATGGGGGTAGGCTTCCTTGATGCGCAAATATTGACGCATCATGGGGGTGTGCTGCGTGTTTGGTGCCTTGGTCATGAAGCGGGGGAGTCGGGTTATTCGAAGGTGTAGTGTTTTTCCACGTCTTTCAATATCTGCCAGGTGCATTTCATGCCGGCAGGGAAGGTGATCAGGTCGCCGCGGCCGAACTCCTGGGGCTCGCCCCCTTCAGGGGTGACGATGAATTTGCCGCGTAGAATGTAGCAGATCTCGGTCTGGCTGTACTCCCAGTCGAAGGTGGAGGCCTCCTTCTTCCAAATCGGCCAGTCGTAAACCCCCTGTATCTCCAGTTTCATGGAGGAGGGGCGGTGCTCGCAGAGTATTTGCAGATCGCTCATGGTGTCCGTTCGTTCTTTCGCTGAAGGGCGGTACGGAGACAGCCCGTGAAACAAACTGGGGAGTTTAACGCGAATAGCTGCGAAATTTAACTCAGCAAGCCGGGATTACCGAGTAGAGTGGCGCCCAGGCCCAGCAAATACCATCCCACTCGTCGGCTGGGGCACGCCGCGCTGTGCCGACCAGCCGATATGAAAACTTCTGTCCGGTAAAAAATCAATGCAGACAACACTTTTTGTATTTCTTGCCGCTGCCGCAGGGACAGGGGTCGTTACGGCCCACCTTGGACGCGTTGCGTCTTACGGGTGAAGACGACGGTGGATATCCTTCGCGTCTCTCCAGCCAGTAGGCGTGGATTGAGCGGACATTGGGAGTGATCGCCTGCTTGATTGTCTCTGCTTCGGCGTCCGGAAGGTCATGGCCTCGCCACTCGGTTGCCGTGGTGAAGGCAAGGATGGGTGCCAACAAAGCGGCCATCTCTTTCCCGCCCGTCATCCACTGGTCGGGAGACAAGGTCACGCCCATCTGATATCCCTCGCACCACTCATCGACGATGGTATAGGCCCGCTCATCGATAATGCGCTCGTCATACAAGGGTTCGAAATCGTCGGGGGACTCCATTAGGAACTGCGCGATGTTGTTCATGTGCCGGATCAGCAGAAAGAAGATCTCGGAGAAGGCCGTTTCACTCTCCCACTCGGGCTCGAAATCGCCCCAGATTACCGGCAACCATACCGATGGTGGAATGACCTCCGGGCCGCTGACGATCGCGGTGAAAAAGCCATCGAGTGTTGAGATATCGTAAATGCCTTCGTCCATTCCTGCGTAAGGGATATCTTCATCGATGCGATAAAGCAGAAACTGCTCAAGCCGATCGATCTCCTCATCATTCAGCGGAAAGTCTATATCGTTCATGATCAGTAATTATCAGGTTGTTCAGTTATTAAAATGCCAATTGTAGATCGACCCTGTCCTTGAGGCTGGGGTGGGTGTCGGCATTGTGTGTCTCGGCGTCCATGGCAGCCTTAATCCTCTCGATGATCAGTTGGTTTTCTCCCAGGAAATCGGACAATCCCTGGAAAGGTATATGTTGCGGGCCAGGGCGAAGGAGTAGGCTTCGAATTGAGGCGAGTACCAGTCGAAGAACTTCCGCATCAGTTTTTCGCTTTTTTGACACGTTGAATAAAAACGTCCTCTGTCTGACTGCTCATTGGCGCTTCCTTTTGAATTGATGACAGGTCCTAGTTTGCTGAGAAGGGGCAATGCTGCAACACATCCCTCGGAATGGCGGCATAAAGCATGGGCATTTCATGAGTGAATATTTAATGCTCTAATTGCCGTCTCGGATAAAAAATCTTCAAAATCAACAATGCTGCAGGGTGCCGAAGTGATTATGTCAAACAGCTGATTGATACCATTTACAACCAGGCTTTATAAGCTACTCCGACCAATGGATTCGACGCCACAAACGCTGCAGCTGGGCACCCCGGACAGGATTGATCCAGGCTACATAAGCTATTCTACCCGCCAGGTGCGCCTTGAAGTTATCGACACCCTCACGGTTCTGACTCTCCGGTTCTGATCGGGTGCAGTTGTGGAGGATAGCCTTCAATCGATCAAACTCCTCACGCGGTATATTGGGCTTCTGGTTGACCACCACACCGGCCAGGCGTTGGGATTGGGCCTGGGTCCGCACCCGCGTCTTGTGATGGTTGATCTCGAAGCCCTCCTCGATGGCGATGGCGCCGATCAATCTCTGCAGGAAGGGGGCGAGCCGCATCAGTTGTGCGCCGCCTGAGAATGCAAGGTCGTCCGCATAACGGGTGTAGTCGAGGGCGAAGCGGTTGGCGAGGCCCTGCAGGCGGCAGTCGAACCGCCAGGCGCAGAGATTGGCGATGGCCGGCGAGGTGGGCGCCCCCTGGGGCAGGTGTTTGTCGATGAGGCGTTTACGCCTCTCCCATGGAAGCCCTTGAAAGCGCTCGCCCGCCAACGTCGGGGAGCTGGTATGGGTGGAGAGTCCCTGCAGCAGCTTGGCGACTGCCCAGGGGTAGCCGAGACGACGAAACAGGGCGCCGATGCGGGGCACGGGTACCCTGTGAAAGAAATCCTTCAGATCCATGCGCAGAATGACCGGTTTCCCCACATGGGGTTCGATATAGCTTTTGCTCGAGCGGCCGCGTGTGAAACCCTGCGCGGCGTCATGGGGCGGTACACGATTGAGCATCTCCCTGGCTATCTGGCGCTGTATCGTCTTCAGACGGGTCTTGGGTATTTCAATCAGGCGCAGTGATCCCGAGCGCTTCTCCATCCACTGGTAACGGTAATGATGCAGCTTCGATTGGGTGATCCGGCACTGCCCTCGCTCGATGTCGGCGAACCAGTTCAACTCATGATCGAATAGGCCGAGCCACTCGCGCAGATCCCTGACCGTGGGCAGTTGCGGGAGCGGAAAGGTCACCAGATTCTCGGGTGGTCTGCCCATGGCGGGCGGATCCAGCAGTACCTTAGGTCCCTTACTGCCGCACTGCTTTTCGAACCGTTGACGAAGCTCGTCTTCGTTAAGGAGAAAGTCGATGAGTTGTTGTCTGCTCGGAGGCTGCCCCCTGTCGAAATGAAACAACACTCTTGTGGCCAGCCGCCGGGGATCGGGTGGGCCGCCTTCGAGGGCACGTTCGAAGTGATCGGACAGTGAGTCCTTGTCCCAACTGCCACCGGAGATGGAGAGGGCAAGAAGGCGTATGTTATTACGGAAGCAGGACAATCCATTCCCCATTCAGGCTGCTGGTGGTGCAACAAGCGCAAGCGCGTGCTGATCGAAGTGCGACCGGTCTCCGACCCTGCGAGTGTGGCCGGTACGGTTCTGCGCATAGCGCAGTGTCGTACCGGCAATGGAGATCTCAGCTATGACGCTTCCCCGGGGTAACCCCGGAGAGTTCAACGACTTGGCGGAGCCTGAGTCGCGGAACTACTCGGATAACCGGTCGCGTGGACATAGTGGAAATAACAGCTAACGATGTCAACCCGTGAGGCAGGGGTGAAATAAAGAGACGTTGAATGTTGAAGTATTTACTTGTAATAGTTGTGTCCTGATGTGACAGCTGCTGTTGGTTTATGTGGGGGTGTCTGCAGTTACGAAAAATGTGTAGTGCCTGCTCGTCGGTGCCGGCTCATTGCCTCCTTTCTCTGTAGAGTGGAGTAGCGTTGTTCTCAAGATTCTGCAAAGAACACAGAATGTAGGAGCCCGCTCTCGCGGGCGATAAGTTCTTTCGATTCCCTATCGCCCAGGGGACTGGGCTCCTACACACAGGATCGGAATTTTACTCAGTGTTGAAAACAGACCGCCTTCATAGTGCCCATGGCGTCGTCGAAGGAGAGTGGGGGGGGCGTCTTGCCTTGCTTTTTTTTGGAACCGGCAACGATGTCGTCAATAGTCAGGATGCCTCTCAGGCGACCGTCACTATCTGTTATCGGCAAACGTCTGACCTTATGCGTTTGCATCATGGTTAAAGCCGACTGTATGTCATCATCAATATTGCATGTGAAAACCTCACGGGTGCCTATGACATCCCTGGTCGAAATCTCCCAGAGCGGCTTGTGGTTCAAGACCGCCGACATTGCAATGTCGCGATCGGTAACCAGGCCGATGGGATGATCCTCGTTATCTAACACGGGTATTGCGCCGCAGTTGTGATCCCACATCATTCGTCCAGCGGTTTCCAGGTCGGTTTCGGGGCTGCATGAGGTTACCTCTTTAACCATTAATTCTCTGATATTCATGACATATTTCCTTTGGCTTTATCAGCGGGAACGGCCGCCGGATGCTGTTGTTGATTTGGATTTTATTAGATGCTCGATGCGGAGGCATGGATAACACTAAGTTAGATCACAACTCCCGATTGTCAAGGGCACCTTGTCGTCGTGGCGTAGCTTTACATCACGGCTATTCCATCAGGGATTCGATCAGGTCTATGGATAGGGGGAAATCGATGGTGTTGGATTTATCGCGAGAGATCTCCGCCAGCGTCTGAAAGTAACGTTGCTGCATGGCTTGGGATTGTTGCGCCAGCGCACGGACAGCTGGAGGTTCTGTGCGAGTGTGAAATCACGCAATGGACAACGGCCCCTCTTTTCTGCGCCCAAGAGACCGATCAGCACGCCTATGTTTTCAACAGTTGTGTTGCCTCATTCGAAGCACTCAGTCACTCATCAGAATCAAGACAATTGATATCATCGCCATGCGCTCGTGGCGCACGCAGCGACGAGCGGCCCTTGATAGCATTGAGCCGGTTATTCAGCGCTGTTGTTAAACAACACCCAGTCATCGGCCAATGGTTTATAAAGTGATTCAAAATAGCATAGCCCGGTATCAAAGCGGCGTCGGCCAGCTAAATCAGGTAGTCGAACCGCGCTTCGGGGCGGAGGAATATGGCGCTCTTTTGGGAATAATCCGCTTGGTGCACAGTGTGTCTGCCGCTTCTAAATAATGCTATTTACCGATCGGACTTCTGGCGACGGAGAAAAATCATGTTGCCTAGTGGGTTTTTTCGGCAGGTTCGAGGTTGTTGCCTTCTTCGCCCCGGTTGGGTTGGATGAGGGAGAGAAACTGTTGCGTGCAGGCCTCCCAGGAGTAGCCTTCGGCGAATTTGCGGCACTGCTCGCGGTCTACCTTCAGGGCCTGCTCAATGGCGGTCTGCAGGTCTTCGTCCATCCAGCCGTTGACGCCGTTTTTGATGACGTCCAGCGGGCCTTCAACCGGGTAGGTGGCAACGGGCACACCGCAGGCCATGGCTTCGAGCATGACCAGGCCGAAGGTGTCGGTCTTGCTGGGGAAGACCATGACGTCGGCGGAGGCGAGGTGACGGGCCAGGTCGCCGTTTTCGCGGTAGCCGAGGAAGTGGGCGTCGGGGTATTGCTGCTTCAGGTCGTTGAAGGCGGGGCCGTCGCCGATCACCACCTTGGATCCGTCGAGTTTCATATTGAGGAAATCCTCGATGTTTTTCTCCACCGCGACCCGGCCGAGATAGGCGGCGATGGGGCGGGGCAGGTCGATGACCGACTCCTCTCGCGGTATGAAGTGCTCGATGTCGACGCCGCGGGTCCAGTACTTTAGGTTTCTGAAGCCGTGCTCTTCCAGGGTCTGTTTCATGGAGCTGGTAGCGACCATGGTCAACACCGCTCTCTTGTGGAAGCTGCGCACGAAGGCGTAGGAGAGGGCCAGCGGAATTGGCGCGCGTAGGCGCACATATTCCGGGAAGCGGGTGTGGTAGGTGGTGGTGTAGGGGAAGCCGCTGCGCAGGCAGTAGCGGCGGCCGGCCCAGCCCAGCGGACCTTCGGTGGAGAGGTGGATGGCGTCGGGCTGGAATTCGTCGAGCAGCTGCTTGACTTTGCGGTAAGGAAAGAGGGCCAGGGGGATGTCGGGATAGGTCGGCATCGGCATGGTGCGGAACTGTCCCGGGTTGACGCAGAGTATCTCATGCCCCCAACCCTCGAGCAGGGAGATGGTCTTGTTGAGGGTGCGTACGACCCCGTTAACTTGTGGAAACCACGCGTCCGTTACTATCGCTATCCGCATATTCGCTCTCTTTCCGGTCCAGGAGTTGCATAGATTCGTCGACCCAGCGAATCAGCTTCAGCTGACCGTCGGGCTCTTCAGCCAGCGCTGTGCAACTCTCTACCCAGTCGCCGCAGTTGGCATAGGTGATGCCATCGAAATCGGAGATCACCCCATGGTGGATGTGACCGCAGATGACGCCGTCCATCTGCCGCTCGCGAGCGGCGTGGATCACCGCCTGTTCGAAGTTGCCCACGTACTTGACCGCCTCCTTGACCTGCTTTTTCAGATAGGCGGAGAGCGACCAGTAGCGGAAGCCGAGCCGTCGTCTGGCGACGTTGAGCCAACGGTTGAGCCAGATCAGCAGGTCGTAGGCGCCACTGCCCAGATGGGCCAGCCACTTGTTGTTCATCACCACGCAGTCGAACTCGTCGCCATGCAGTATCAGGAAGCGTTTGCCTTGCGCGGTTTCGTGGATCGCCTCCTTGCGTACGTCGATGCCTGAGAAGTGGAAGTTGAGATAGTTGCGAAAGATTTCGTCATGGTTGCCGGGCACGTAGGTCACCCGGGTGCCGTTGCGCGCCTTATCGAGTACTATGCGCACGATCTCGTTGTTGACGGCGGGCCAGTGCCATCCCGATTTCATTTTCCACACATCGAAGATGTCGCCCACCAGATAGAGGGATTCGCATTCGTTGTGTTTGAGGAAGTCGAGGAGATATTCGGTTTTGGCGGCACGTAGGCCAAGGTGGGTGTCGGATATGAAGATGCTCTTATAACTCAGTGTCGTCATGGGATTCCCCGCTGGATCACTGGCAGCGACCATAGTCCCACACCGTTGCAATTGTGTGTGCAAATGATGATTAATATATGACAGTATCGATTTTTGTTCGCATAACTGGTAGAAGTGCCGGCACTATGGTGATGCAATCCGAGGACAATGTAGGGATCCGGCGCTTGATCAACGCTCTGCGTTGGACAGTGCGGGGTATGAAATCAACTTTCAAGCATGAGGAGGCGTTCCGCCAGGAGGTCTATCTCTGCCTGGTGTTGGGGCCGCTGGGGCTCTGGCTGGGAGAGAGCGGCATCGAAAAGGCCATGCTGGTGGGGCCGCTGCTGATCGTCTTGATCGTGGAGTTGATGAACAGCGCCATCGAATCGGTGGTGGATCGCATCAGCACCGAACGCCACAAGCTCTCGGGGCGTGCCAAGGACCAGGGATCGGCGGCAGTTTTCATCGCCCTTTCCCTGGTGGCCATCTGCTGGGTGTTGGTGCTCTTTTTTTAAGGTTTGATGGGGTGCGCGGCAGAGCGTAGGTCGGGTTAGCGAAGCGTAACCCGACGATAGGCGGGTACATCACCTGATTTATGTCGGGTTACGCTTCTAATTAGTGTATATATGTCAAGAGACATGAGAGTCGGACAAGGGAGACTGGCTAAGCGGGACAGCAGGGAGCTGACACCATGAACGACATGTCATGAATCTGTAACATCGTTCTTCCAACATGACCGACCTATGAGTGAAGCTACACCGCATGAGGGCCTCGAGCCCCAGATCCGCAACACCGTTCGAGCCGTTATCGTGCGCGACGGCGCGGTGCTGATGCAGAAGAAGTGGGCCGAGGCGAAAGGCACCTGGTATACCCTGCCGGGTGGCGGTCAGGATGTTTCGGAAACCCTCGATGCGACGCTGATCCGCGAGTGTGAAGAGGAGATCGGGGTGCGGGTCGAGGTCGGCAGCCTGCTCACGGTGGCCGATTTCTTTAAACAGCGCGATACCCACTTTCCCTCGACCCGGCACCTCATCGAGATCTACTTCGCCTGCCGAGTGCCGCCGGACTATCGAGCCGGTTGCGGCCATCATCCCGACAAGCATCAGATCGACGTGGTCTGGCTGCCGCTCGAGCAGATCGCTGACGCGCCCCTCTATCCAAAGGATCTCGCCCATCGACTTGTGCAGATCGTCGATGCCGGCAAGACCGGTTATCTGGGCGAGATCGCTTGAGATGTCCCTGGAAAGAAGCATCCGCGAAAACCTTCACTTTCTGCTCACGGAAGTCGCCTCCCATCTGGTGTTTTTAAAACAGTATCTCGATCAGCCCTCGATCAACATCGCAACCCGGGTGATGGAGCGGCAGGGTTATGTGGAGAGTCTGCGCCTGGCCATTCACAACCATGCCCTCCAGCAGGTGGCCTGTACCAATCAGGAATCCGCGCGTCAGCGGTTTCGTTCCACGGAGATCATCGCTACCCAACTGGAGCGGATCGCGGAACTCTGCTGCGACGCCATCACGCAGGGCACTCATCTGCGCGATACGCACCGTCTCAAGCTCAAGGACTGCCTGGAGATGCTGGATCAGGTAGGCGATGCCCTGAACCTGGTCGAGTCGGCCCTGCTGGAAAAGGAGACCCAGCAGGCGCTAATGATCGGCAAGGTGGAGCAGCGGCTCGACAAGGCCTACCAGAAACTGCTCAAACAGGGCATAGGGGCATTAAAGAAGGAGCGCCATCCGGCGGACTGCATAACGCGGATACTGCTGGCCCAGCGCATCGAGCAGATGGGTGATGCCCTGTTGCAGATCAGCGAGGCGATCATCTCCTTCTGCATGGGGCAGCACTTCGACACCGAGCGCTTCCACGCCCTGAGCGCCTCGATCGACGAACTCGAGGCGGTCAAGGATCTCGAGGAGGTTCAGGTTGTGGCCCTGGCGCAGACCCGTTCGGGCAGCGCCGTCAATGCGCTCAGCGACAGTGACGATGTCTATCAGGCCATCTTTAAGGGCGGGCGCAAGCGCAAGCTGAAGGAGGAGCGGCAGCGGGTCGAGGATTGGCATGAGATTATGCCGGGTCTGGCGCCGAAGATCCTCTCCTATCAAAAGCGGGGCGACTCGGCGGCCCTGTTGATCGAGCACCTGGCTGGCGAGACCTTTGAACAGATTCTGCTGCACGGTTCCGATGTCCTGTTGCAGGAGGCCTTCGGCCAGTTGAGCAAGACGCTCAAGCGTATCTGGCGCGAGACACGCAGCGACAAACCGGTCTGCGCCGACTATATCGGCCAACTGCACAAGCGTTTGCCGGATGTCTACGCCGTCCATCCCGCATTCGAGGCAACCGCCTGTGCTATCGGCGGGGTGACGCTGCCGGACTTCGGTCAGCAGCTGGCGCGCCTGAAGCGGCTGGAGGAGCGCATCAAAGCGCCTTTCTCCGTCTATATCCACGGCGACTTCAATGTGGACAACATTATCTACGATCCGGGAGAAGAGCGTATCAATTTTATCGACCTGCACCGCTCGCGCCATATGGACTACCTGCAGGATGTGAGCGTCTTTTTGGTCTCCTGCTACCGTCTGCAAGTATTCGATCCCCGCATACGCCGCCGCATCCAGAGGCTCTGTCTGGATTTCTACCGTTTTGCCAGGCAATACGGCCGCCGCCAGGAGGACAGCAGTTTCGAGATCCGGCTGGCGCTGGGTCTGATCCGCTCCTTCGCTACGTCGACCCGTTTCATTCTTGACAAGTCGCTCTCCTGGGCCATGTACAACCGTGCCGTCTATCTGGCACAACGGCTGCTGGAATCAGAGCAGCTGGATAGTGATTTCAAGCTGCCTATCGAGGAGGTCTTTGTTGGCTAAGCATGTGAGAATCGCAGTGGTGGGCACACCCGGCAAGTGGTCCACCGAGGCCCTGGCCGACGCGGTGGAGGCCGCCACCGGCTTCCGTCTGGTGGTCGATATGGGTCAGGTCTGCGCCGAACTCGATACGGGCGTCCTGCGCTACCATGACTGGAAGTTGAATGAGCTCGATGGGGTGGTGGTGAAGAAGATCAGCGAGGCCTACAGTCCGGCCACCCTCGACCGGCTGGAGATGTTGCGTATGTTGGAGCGGGCCGGAGTACGGGTCTTCAGCCGGGTGTCGGCGATGCAGCCGCTGATCGACCGGCTCGCCGGCACCCTGGCCCTCTACCGGGCGGGCATCCCCCTGCCACCCACACGGGTCACCGAGAGTCTGGCGGCCGCTACCTCGGCGGTGTGGGATTTCGAGTCGGCGGTCTTCAAACCGCTCTACTCGACCAAGGCCCGCGGCATGACCCTGATCGACACCCATGACGGTCCCGCCAGCATGCAGCAGGCGATCCAGGCCTTCCTTGAGAACAATCCGGTGATGTATATCCAACAGCGGCTGCATCTGCCGGGCCAGGATCTCGGCATGGTCTTCCTCGGCGGGGAATATATCGGCACCTATGCCCGGGTGGGGCGGGCCGGCGCCTGGAACACCACCATCCTCCACGGCGGCCACTATCAGGCCTACCAAGCGGGAGACGAACTGATCGAGCTGGCCGGCCGGGCGCAGGCGATCTTCGGTCTAGATTTCACCACGGTCGATGTAGCGGAGACTGCGCAGGGGCCGGTGGTGTTCGAGGTCTCTGCCTTCGGCGGCTTCCATGGCGCCCTCAAAGGCATGGGCATCAACGTGGCGGAGCGTTATGTGAACTACATGCTCAAGGAGCTGGCATGAGCGGTGCCGCATCCTGGCCGCTACCCGCCGATGCCGAGTCGGTGACACCCCTGTTGCTGGGGGAGTCGGCACTGCTCGATGCGCCTTTGACCTTCTGCGCCAACGGCATCACTTTGGTAATCCGCTCAAACAGTCTGCCGCTGCTCGAGCGGTTGACCGACTACTTCGGTCACCTAGCGCAGGCGCCGACCCAGGAGCGCCTAGAGATCATCGCCGTGGAGCGGCCGGTCTGCGACAGCGGGCTGCCCTTTATCGACTGGCGCCGCGAGCCGGGCAAGCAGGGCCGCAAGGACGCCTATCTCGATCTGACCAACGGCCGCCTGTTGCTCAAGGTGCGTACCGGCATGCTGTTTCTGCAGAGCGCGACCCGGCTTATCGCCGCCGGCCCCTGTCTGACTCATGACAATCAGCTGATCAACTTCATCAACAGCCAGTTGATGAACCGGTTGCAGCAGCGGGGTTGGCTGATCTGCCATGCCGCCGCGCTGGTTCGCGACGGCATGGCCCTGGCCCTGGCCGGCTTTTCCGGCAACGGCAAATCGACCCTGATGCTGCGCCTGCTGGAGTCGCCCGAGTACCGCTATCTGACCAATGACCGCCTCTTCCTGCGGGCCGGCGAGTCGGGCGTAATGGCGGTGGGCATCCCCAAGCTGCCGCGGATCAATCCTGGCACCCTGGTCAACAATCCCCGTCTGGCAGCGCTGCTGACGAAGGAACGTCAGCAAGCATTGCGGCAGTTGCCGAGTGAGGAGCTCTGGGCGCTGGAAGAGAAGCACGATGTGGATGTAGCCGCCCTCTATGGCGAGGACCGAATCGATACCTCGACGCCACGGCCCCTGACAAGTCTGCTAATCCTTAACTGGTCGCACGCCACGGCAGGTTCGACGAGGCTGCAGCGCGTCGATCTCGAGCGGCGCCGGGATCTGCTGCCCGCGGTGATGAAGAGCCCGGGGCCATTCTATCAAGACAGTGCCGGGCGGTTTCAGCGGGATGACGAGCCTCTGCCGGAGGCGGCCTATCTACCACTGCTCAGGGAGGTGGCCGTTTTCGAAGTGACCGGAGGCATAGATTTTGATCGGTTGGCCGAACTCTGGGCTCGGCAGTCGTAGGTCGGGTTAGCGCAGCGTAAGCCGACGATGGGTGGACATATCGCCATTACACGTCGGCTTACGCTGCGCTACCCCGACCTACCCATTGCCATGATATGTTGAGATCTGTGGTTATGGGATTTTACAGCATGTGATTTAATTTGGTGCCAATGGGCTGAGCTTAACTAAACGATCACGTAAGGTAGTCACTATGTCACGGGAACTGATGCTACTCAGGCATGGAAAATCCGACTGGAGCCAACAGCTGGACGACTTCGATCGGCCGTTGAAGGATCGCGGTAAGCGCGGCGCTCAGCGCATGGGCGTCTGGCTGCAGCAGCAGGAGCTGGTGCCGGACCTGGTGGTCAGTTCACCGGCCGAACGGGCCATCGTCACGGCGCAGAAGGCGGTCAAGGCGATGGGGAGCGACGCTAAGCGAATCGTGCAGGATCGCCGTATTTACGCAGCCCGGGTGGAGGATCTGCTACAGGTGTTGGCCGAACTGCCGCAGGAGGCCCAACGGGTGATGCTGGTGGGACACAATCCCGGTCTGGAGTACCTGACCGAGTTCCTGTCTGACAAACCCGTTGCGCTGCCGAGCGACGGCAAGCTGCTGCCCACCGCCAGCCTGGCGATCATCGAGCTGCCGGACAGTTGGCAGGGCCTTAAAGCGGGGGTGGGACAATTGATCAGCATCACCCGCGGCAGCAGTCTGCCGAAAAAGTTTCCCTACCCGGATCACAAGGGTAAGGAATTGCGTGAGCGTCCGGCTTATTACTACAACCAGTCCTCGGTCATTCCCTATCGCATCAGCGATGGCAAGCTGGAGATCCTGGTGGTGATGTCGAGCAAGCGCAAACACTGGGTGGTGCCCAAGGGGGTGAGCGATCCGGCGACCAGCCTGCAGGCATCCGCGGCCAAAGAGGCGTTCGAGGAGGCCGGGATCGAAGGGGAGGTCGATGAAACGGCGCTCGGCAGCTACCAATACGAGAAGTGGGGCGCGGAGTGTACGGTGCAGGTCTATCCCATGCGGGTGACCCGAATTATCGACAACGAGAGCTGGGAGGAGAACCACCGCGGCCGCGAATGGCTCAATCCCAAACAGGCGATAAAGCGGATCAAACAGGTTGAGCTGAAGCCCATGATCGAGGCACTGGTGAAACAGATGGAAGATCAGCAGGTCTGATGCAACAACTGTTATTACAGTTGTTCATAAGCAAGGGGCGCTGATGCCAATAACCAACGAGAGAGAGATGTACATGAGTTCCAACATCGGGAAGACGCTAGTATGAGCAGCGCCCCCCGGGTCATCGCCGCCATACTGCGTCACGGCGACTATATGCAATTGTCGGGGACACCGAGTGCCTGGCAGCCCTTGCCTTTGACCGCAACGGGCATCGGTCAGGCCGAGCGTTTCGTGGGTTTGTTGCGGGGAGTGCTGGAGATGTTCGGTTGGGCACTGCATCCGGTGGTCGACAGCTCCCGCCTGCTGCGTGCCTGGCAGACCGCCGAGGTGATCTGCCGGACCCTGGAGCGGCAGGGCGGCGAGGTGATGGAGATCCAGCAGTTCGACGCCCTGGCCGAACGCAGTCTGGGTGCAGGTAACAACCTGAGCCTGCGTCAGATCGAGGCGGTTATCAAGGCCGATCTCCGCTTTCCGGAGCTACCCCCCGACTGGAAGACCAACAGCTATTTCCGGCTTCCCTTGCAGGGGGCCGAATCCCTGATGAGGGCGGGACACCGTGTCGCCCTGCACATCGATGCCAGGCTCGCCGAACTACAGCAACAGGTGGAGCGGGATACGGTCAAACTCTTTGTCGGCCACGGTGCGGCCTTTCGTCATGCGGCCCATCGTCTGGGCGTGCTCGACTTTGAGCAGATCGCACAGGTGAGCATGCACCACTGCCGCCCGGTCTTTCTGGAGCGCGACTATAGCGGCGAATGGACCCATCTGACCGGTGAGTGGAAGATCCGTGCGGCGGATGAGCAGGTTACCGATTAGACAACCAGCCTGATGCCTCATCCACATCGTAGATTTTTGCCGGTCTATCAGGGGGCGAAGTGGATCGCTCCTTCACTGCCCGCCGAGAGTGAGCCCTGGCCCTTGGGCAGTCAGCGCTCCACCGCCAAGGAGAAGGGCCAGCGCAGTTCCAGCGAACGGCTGTTGCGCGAGCTGCTGGCGCAATCGTCGTGGTGTTGGCCGAAGCGGCGCCTGTTCTTCTTCTCCGACCTGCATGCGGATGCGGACGCCTTCATCGCCTCGCTGGTCGCCTC
>JASFJY010000015.1:0-15414 GCA_050119415.1 Chromatiales bacterium
CCGCACCCAAGGTCACAATCAGCAGCAGTAAAAAGAGTTTGATGATCCGCATCTGTCGTCCAGAGGTTGGCCTACTCGAAAGAGACCATTTTCGCTCACTCAGGACGAGTTTGAAATAGGCGGATGCCGCTGAGGTGATAATGTCGGACCGAGCGCGTGCTTCAGCACCCCGCCAATTTCTGCCTGGAGCCCATTAGGCGTAGATATCGAGCAGCCCCTGGCTTTGCAGTTGCACGATCCCCGGAGCGCCCGGTTGCGCGGGATCATACCCCCCCTCGTCGCCGGCCTGGCCGGATTGCTCCCCGGCGCCACCCGTCGAGCCATCCTGCGCGCCGGCTGTGCCGGCTTGTCGCTGGTTGACATCCACATTAGCGAGATTGAGATTTATCTCGCCAAACAGCTCTCTCAATCGCGGAATGGCCGCCTCCAAGGCGTCACGCGTGGCGCTATGATTGGCGAGAAACTGTACGTTGGTCTGATCGTTCTGGAGTGAAATCTTAATCTCCAAGGGCCCCAGATCCGGTGGCGTCAGCTTGATTTCGGCCTGCTGTACATTTCGGCTCATCATCCACTGGATACGCTCGCCCATGGCGCTGTCCCAGCCCGGCTGGCCGACGGGAACTTGCACCGGAAGGGCGATCATTGACCGCGGCGCGGCCCCCGTCTGGGTACTCTGAAACGTGAGCCCCCCCAACTGGCTGGCGAAATCCCCCAGCCCACGAGATTCCAGGGTCTGTAGACCCTCGGTCATGACGCCTGAGTCAACCAGCTGAGAGATCATCTGCACCCGATCCGCCATCGCTTTATCCCCCAACAGCTGTTGCAGCTGGCGGGCATCGAGCAGAGGTAACTCGTCAACTTGCAGGCCTTGCTGACTGTTGTGCTGCAGTGATTGCAATATCGCCAACGGCAAGGCCTTGCCGCCGGCTTCAGTTCCTGGCGGCAGGACATTGCCGCCAGCTTGTAGCGTAACTGGGGTTTCAGTCAAAAACTCTGATTGCTGGAGCGCGAGCAACAGGGCGGCGGCATTGGGATTCGATTCAGACAGCTCCTGCAGAGTCTGGGCAAAGTCGAGGCCCTCATGCTCCCCCGTCAGGCCTGTCTGCTGACCTTCCGATGAGAGCCCGGCTGACGCCTTGAGGCACGAAGCAGCACCCTGAATGGGCATCATGGCGAATTGAGACATAGGCTTAACCCGTTAATTTAGGATCTCGCCAATGTTAAAAGCAGAATCCGGGCCAAATAACGCCGGCCCGCAAGTCGGGTTAGCGAAGCTTAACCCGATTGAAGTGGGGGGGGTTCCCACCCTATGTCGGGTTACGCTCCGCTAACCCGACCTGCGCATACGGAGAAGTGGCGGATGAATGTGGCGTTGACGGACCTAAGGATGGCGGCCACCGCATATTCGCATCTGAACGACAATACCGGCAGGATCATCATCTGCCCGAATGAAACATCCGCTCTAGAAATCCCCCCGCCTGGCCGGTCGCCAGTCGGCCCGGAACAAACGCCAGCTTTCCCCCTCATGCTGCTTGAATTCGAGTTCGAACCGCAGCAGATTAGCGCGCCAGCCGCGCAACGGACCGGCGGCCTCCTGGGCGGAACCCGCCAAACCGGCAAACAGAACGACCCTGGCCCGATCCGGCTGCACAATTTCCAGTCGGTCTACCTGAGAGATGACAAAGATCGAGGGATGACGAATGAAATAGCCGCCCAACATAGCGCGCAGCTGGCGCCAGTCCCGCTGACGGTGATCCTCATAGCCGGGATCGATCCGCTCCATGACTGCCGCCAGGTCGCGCGATTCCACCTCGAGTTCAGCTGCCGCCAGCACGGCTCTCAGCTGCTCTTCGGGCGACGCTGGCTCACGGCCGCACCCCCACAGGAGTGCCAGTGGCAAGGCAAAAAGCATGAGCAGCCGCCGGGGGAAGAAGCTGCCATTGTGCACGCGATCGGCACGCAGAGGAGGAGAGCGCATGGCCCTACCTCAGGTCGAGTACATCCTGCATATCGAACAACCCATGGCCGCGATCTGCGATCCAGGCGGCCGCCCGCACCGCGCCACGTGCGAAATTCATACGACTGGAGGCCTTGTGGGCGATCTCGACACGCTCCCCCTCCATGGCGAACCAGACGCTGTGCTCACCCACCACATCACCGGCGCGAATGGTCTCGAAGCCGATGGTCTTGCCGTCCCGCGGACCGGTCTTGCCCTCCCGGCCATAGATCGCACACTCGCTGAGATCGCGTCCCAGCGTCTCGGCCACCACCTCGCCCATGCGCAAGGCCGTACCGGAGGGGGCGTCGACCTTGTGGCGATGGTGGGCCTCGATGATCTCTACATCCGCCTCGTCACCCAACACCTTGGCGGCCACTTCCAACAGTTTGAAGCAGAGATTGACCCCGACACTCATGTTCGGCGCGAAGACAATACCGATTTCATCCGCCGCCGCGGCCAGCTGCCGTTTCTCCTCTTCATTCAGACCGGTGGTGCCGATGACCACCTGTTTGCCGGCCTGGCGGCAGATTTGCAAGTGATTCAGCGTAGCGGCCGGAGCGGTGAAGTCGATCAGCACGTCGAAGGCATCGGTCACCGATGCGAGATCGTCCACCAGTCCTACATCCAAATATTCGACACCGGCCAGCTCACCGGCATCTCGGCCGAGCAGTGGGCTGCCTGCCTGCTCGGTGGCGGCTCCCAGATTCAGACCCTCGGCTTCCATCACCGCCTGCACCAAAGATCTGCCCATGCGTCCGCCCGCGCCCACCACGGCGATTCTTGTCATAGTCATTGCCTCTTGATTCTTCTACAGCCTATAAACAAACAGTAGCGGAAGATAATCAGTCCGTAGTTCGGGTTAGCGCAGCGTAACCCGACACAAGGTGGGATTTACCCCATTACAGTCGGTTTACGCTCCGCTAACCCGACCCTCGCCTGCCCCCATATAAATCCATGTCAACTCACCGTGGCGCGGCTTGCCACACCAGAGTTTGAGAAATTCATACAGATAGACAGCGTGGAACGCAGGATCCGCTGAACGAACTAGCGTTCAGCTCAGAAGCCCATGTTCTCGAAGAACTTCTTCACCCCGTCAACCCAGGTGGTGGAGTGGGGGTTGTGCTTGGCGCCACCTTTCTTCATGGTCTCGTCGAACTTGCGCAGCAGATCCTCCTGCTCGGTGGTCAGCTTTACCGGCGTCTCCACCAGCACCCTGCACATGAGGTCGCCAAGCGGACCGCCGCGTACCGGCTTCACGCCCTTGCCGCGCATACGGAACAGGCGGCCGGTTTGAGTACCCGGCGGAATCTTCAACATCACCTTGCCGTTGAGGGTCGGCACCTCCAGCTCGCCACCCAGGGCCGCTGTGACGAAACTGATGGGCACCTCGCAGAAGAGGTGGCTGTCCTCACGGCTGAAGATCTCGTGGGGCTTGACCGCCACCTGCACGTAGAGATCCCCGGGCGGTCCGCCATGCTCCCCCGCCTCGCCTTCACCGGCAAGACGGATGCGGTCCCCCGAATCGACACCCGGCGGCACCTTGACCGAGAGGGTTTTGTGCTCCTGCACCCGACCCTGCCCATGGCAGGCGGGACAGGGATCGTCAATCACCGTGCCCTTGCCGTGACAACGCGGACAGGTCTGCTGCACCGAAAAGAAGCCCTGCTGCATGCGTACCTGGCCATGTCCCGCGCAGGTGTCGCAGGTCATCGGCTTGGAGCCCTTCCTCGCGCCCGTGCCGCCACAGTTGTCACACACCACCAGGGTCGGCACGCGGATCTTCACCGTGGTGCCGGCGACGGCATCCTCCAGCGACAGTTGCAGGTTGTAGCGCAGGTCGGCGCCGCGCTGGACACGGCTACCGCCAGCGCTACGTCCACCGCCGAAAATATCACCAAAGACATCGCCGAAAATATCCGAAAAACTGGCGCCACCGGCCCCGCCGAAACCACCGGGACCAGCACCCATGCTGGGATCGACGCCAGCATGCCCGAACTGATCATAGGCGGAACGTTTCTGGGCATCGGAGAGGATTTCGTAGGCCTCTTTAATCTCCTTGAAGTTCTTTTCGGCTTGGGCCGCGGCATCTCCCGTATTGCGATCGGGATGATATTTCATGGCAAGTCTCCGGTAGGCCTTCTTGATCTCGGCCTCACTGGCGTTCCTGTTGACGCCGAGTACTTCGTAATAGTCGCGTTTTGCCATGTCAGATTTCTGTAACTCTTGTGCGACACCGCGTGCCGCATTGCTATTGATTCAGGCCGGTCGGGATGTCAGTGGCGGTGCGCCGTTGAGACCCCGCTACCAGATCCGGCTTAAC
The DNA here is from genome assembly GCA_050119415.1 of Chromatiales bacterium. Taxonomy (GTDB): domain Bacteria; phylum Pseudomonadota; class Gammaproteobacteria; order Chromatiales; family Chromatiaceae; genus Thiodiazotropha. Next base: position 4,320 of record JASFJY010000015.1, read on the forward strand.
GCCAAAAACCGCACATCAGCGCAAGCCGATGCGCGGTTCATGGGCTGTCCCTGAACGCTCAGTTCTTGTTGTCCTTGACCTCTTCGAACTCGGCATCGACCACATCCTCGTCTGTCTTGCCAGCTGCGCCCTGCTGTTTCTCGGCCTCCGCCGCCTCGGCGGTGCCGCCCTCGGCCCCCTTCTGGGCATAGAGCCGTTCTGCCATCTTGCCGGAGGCCTCGGCCAACGCCTTGGTCTTGGCCTCGATAGCATCCTTGTCGTCGCCCTTCATGGCCTCTTCCAGATCTTTGATGGCACTCTCGATCGACTCCTTCTCACCGGCCTCCAGCTTCTCGTCACCCAGCTCGTCCATCGACTTGCGGGTGGCGTGGATCATGGTGTCGGCCTGGTTGCGGGCGCCCACAAGCTCGTGGAACTTGCGATCCTCGTCGGCGTGGGCCTCAGCGTCCTTCACCATACGATCGATCTCGTCGTCGTTGAGGCCGGAGGAGGCCTTGATCACGATCGACTGCTCCTTGCCGGTCGCCTTGTCCTTGGCGGAGACATTGAGAATACCGTTGGCGTCAATATCGAAGCTGACCTCGATCTGCGGTACACCGCGGGGCGCCGGCGGGATGTCGCTGAGATCGAAACGGCCAAGGGATTTATTGGCCGCAGCCTGTTCGCGCTCACCCTGCAGAACATGCACGGTCACCGCCGTCTGGTTGTCGTCGGCGGTGGAGAAGACCTGCGAGGCGCTGGTCGGAATAGTGGTATTCTTCTCGATCAGCTTGGTCATCACACCGCCCAGGGTCTCGATACCGAGGGAGAGCGGGGTGACGTCGAGCAGCAGCACATCCTTGACTTCGCCGCCCAGCACACCGCCCTGGATGGCGGCGCCGATAGCCACGGCCTCGTCCGGATTGACGTCCTTGCGGGCCTCCTTACCGAAGAAATCCTTGACTGTCTGTTGCACCATGGGCATGCGGGTCTGGCCGCCCACCAGGATCACCTCATCGATCTTGTTCGCGCTGATACCGGCATCCTTCAGGGCCATCTTGCAGGGCTCGACGGTGCGGGTCACCAAGTCCTCCACCAGCGACTCCAGTTTGGAACGGGTCAGCTTGATATTCAGGTGCTTGGGGCCACTGGCGTCTGCTGTGATGTAGGGCAGGTTGATATCGGTCTGCTGGCTGGAGGAGAGCTCGATCTTGGCCTTCTCCGCCGCCTCCTTCAGTCGCTGCAGCGCCAGCGGATCGTTGCGCAAGTCGAAACCCTGATCCTTCTTGAACTCCGCCACCAGAAAGTCGATGACGCGCATGTCGAAGTCTTCACCGCCGAGGAAGGTGTCGCCGTTTGTGGAGAGCACCTCGAACTGATGCTCACCGTCGATCTCGGCAATCTCGATGATGGAGATATCGAAGGTGCCGCCGCCCAGGTCATAGACCGCCAGGGTCTGGTCGCCGCGCTTTTTGTCCATGCCGTAGGCCAGGGCCGCGGCAGTCGGCTCGTTGATGATGCGCTTGACCTCGAGACCGGCGATTCGTCCGGCGTCCTTGGTTGCCTGGCGCTGGGAGTCGTTAAAATAGGCCGGCACGGTGATGACCGCCTCGGTAACCGCCTCGCCCAGGTAGTCCTCGGCGGTCTTCTTCATCTTCTGCAAGACCTTGGCGGATATCTCCGGCGGCGCCATCTTCTTGCCGTTGACCTCGACCCAGGCGTCGCCGTTGTCGGCCTTGACGATCTTATAGGGCACCATGTCCACGTCACGCTGCACCACATCATCCTTGAACATACGGCCGATCAGACGCTTGATGGCAAACAGGGTGTTGTGGGGATTGGTCACTGCCTGGCGCTTGGCCGACTGGCCGACCAGGATCTCCCCATCATTGGTATAGGCGATGATGGACGGAGTGGTGCGATCACCCTCACTATTTTCGATGACCTTGGTGGAACTGCCCTCCATCACTGCCACGCAGGAGTTGGTGGTGCCCAGGTCGATACCAATGATCTTGCCCATAGCGATTAATTCTCCAAATTCTTGTTTAACTAAGTAAAATTTCTTCTAACTGATCTTAATGTGGGGCCAACGCCAGCTTATTCAAGCCTTTTCGTCGACCGAGGGCGACGAAGCGTCCTTCGACACCATGACCATGGCCGGTCGCAGCAGACGCCCGTTCAGCAGATAGCCCTTCTGCACGACCCCCACCACGGTGTTGGGAGGCACATCGTCGCGCTCCTGCATGGTCATGGCCTGATGAAACTCGGGGTTGAAGGATTCACCCTGGGGATCGATCTGCTCGACACCCTGTTTAGTCATGACGTCTGTCAACAATTTGAGGGTAAGCTCGGTACCTTCGCGTAGTTTCTGCACGTCCGCCTGCTCGTCTTGGGCGGCCTGGTGCCCCAGCTCCAGACTGTCCCAGACCTGCAGGAGTTCCTGGGCGAACCGCTCAAGGGCGAATTTGTGGGCATTTTCCAGGTCCCGCTGGTGGCGTTTGCGCAGATTGTCCGATTCGGCCCGTGTGCGCATCAGCTGATTCCAGTGTTCGTCCGCCTTGCTGCGGGCATCTTCCAGCAGCCGGGTGAGTTCACTGGCATCACCCGCTTCAGCTGCCTGCTCCTCGCCTTGAGCCTTGGCCTGGGTATCAGTCTTGGTCTCGGTTTCGACAGACGCCTCGGTCGCTCCGTTCTCCAGCTCCTCGTTTGTCTCTGCCGTCTGGTCCGGCTGATCCTTTTGCATCACTCAAAAACCTCTGATGTTCGTCAATATGGGATGCCGGCAGTTGCCGGCCGCAAAACTAGATATGGGCTGCCTACTGACTTTTCAAGGCGGCGCCGAGAATTTTTGCAGTCACGTCGACCACCGGAATAACCCGTTGATAATCCATGCGGGTCGGTCCGATGACGCCGAGTACGCCAACCACCTTCTCGTTGACCTGGTAAGGCGCGGTAACCACCGAACAGCCATTGAGCAGTTGATAACCCGACTCCTCACCGATAAAGATCTGCACCCCGTCAGCATGCTGGAACTGATCCAGAAGATGCAGGATTTCACGCTTCTCCGTGAAGGCGTCGAAGAGCTTGCGCAACTGCTCCAGACTGGCCAGTTCCTCGAACTCCATCAAGTTGGTCTGGCCCGCCATCACGTAATCCTCCTTCTCTTCGCTGGCGCTCACCACCTGACCCGCCATCTCCAGCGCCTCGGACATACGCTGATCGAAACGGGCGCGGGTATCGTTAAGCTCCTTGAGCACGCGCTCCCGCACCGTCTCCATGTCCTGACCGGCAAAGGATTTATTGAGAAAGTTGGCGGCCTGATCCAGCTCCACCCGATCGAAGTCCCGGTGTGTATGCAGAATGCGATTGTGAACCTCGCCGGCATTGGTCACCAGGATCGCCAGCACCCGATGGTCGGAAAGGGGCAGAAACTCCATCTGGCGGAAGGTGGTGCGTTCATGACGAGGAATGGTTACCACACCGGCCATGTGCGTGACACCAGACAACAGGCGGGAGGCGGAAGCCAGCAACTGTCCACTTTCATCGCCACCGCTCAACAGCTCTGAGCGGATCCGGAAAATCTCCTTCTCTTTCAGGTCTTCGACCGTCAGCAGCGAATCGATGAACATGCGCATGCCCGTGGTGGTCGGTATACGGCCAGCCGAGGTATGGGGCGAGGAGACCAGCCCCAGATCCTCCAGGTCGGCCATCACATTGCGTACCGTGGCGGGGCTGAGGTCAAGGCCGGTATCCTTGGCCAGGGTACGGGAGCCGACCGGTTGTCCCTCGCGTATATAACGTTCGATTAAGGCCTTGAGAAAATGCTGCGCACGCTCGCTGACGACGGCTTCTGTGACCGGTGGCTTGGTTGTCAAGGGGATCTCCGCATCTGACCGTTAGCACTCTGAACCGCCGAGTGCCAATTCTGAAAGTAGCAACATGCCCACAGTGAGTCAAGCACAGATAGGACGCTTGGATTGATACAGGCAGCGTGCTAACTTTGCTCAATCCTGAGAATATCGTGGAGACACAAAGGGATCGCCTCTCCCGGCAGATGCATGGCAAGACCTTTCCAGAAAATCGGACTGATCGGGAAACACGGCGATCCCAACGTGAAGGAGACCCTGTGCCGACTCTGCCACTACCTGGAAGCCAGGGGCTGCGAGGTCATCCTTGAGGAGACCACGGGGAAGCTGCTGGAAGGCGATCCCCTGCCGAGCCTGCCGGAGATCGACCTGCCTAGCCGCAGCGATCTGGTGATCGTGGTTGGAGGTGACGGCACCCTGCTCCATTCGGCACGAGTGCTGGCATCGCAGAACACACCGCTGCTGGGCATCAATCTGGGCCGGCTGGGATTCCTGGTGGACATCTCCCCCGACGACATGCTGCCCCATCTCGACACCATCCTTGACGGCCACTATGGAGAGGAGTGCCGCTTCCTGCTCCAGGTCAACATGGGTGACGAGTCAACAACCGAGCAAGGCACCCTCGCTTTCAATGACGTGGTACTGCATAAATGGAATATCGCCCGCATGATCGAGTTCGAAACCTATGTAGACGGTCAGCTGGTCAACGATCAGCGTTCTGACGGCATGATCGTCTCCACCCCCACCGGCTCCACCGCCTATGCCCTTTCGGGCGGCGGTCCTCTGCTCCATCCCTCGCTCAATGCCATCGTCATGGTGCCGATCTGCCCCCATACCCTGAGCAACCGACCCATCGTGGTGGACGGCGACAGCGAGATCGAGATCCGCCTCAACAGGGCTCATGCCGAAGATGCACAGATCACCTGCGACGGACAGTCGACCCTGCCGCTGATGCCCGGCGAATCAGTACGTATCCGCAAGGCAGCGCACAAAATACGCTTGATCCATCCGCAAGGTTACGACTATTACAGCATCCTGCGGGCCAAACTGGGTTGGGGTGAAAGCCCGAAAAAGGACCGATGCTGACACAACTGCAGATTCGCGACCTGGCGATCGTCACCGCCCTCGAGCTGGAGCTGCGCTCGGGTCTCTCCGCCCTGACCGGCGAGACAGGGGCCGGCAAATCGATCCTCATCGATGCCCTCGGGCTGGCCCTGGGCGAACGTGCCGACAAGAGCATGATCCGGGCCGGCAGCGAACGAGCGGAAGTCAGCGCCGTCTTCGCTATCGACGGCAATCACGCAGTCAACAAGTGGCTCAAGCAGCAGGAGCTGGATGAGGGGGTTGAGTGTATCCTGCGCCGCAGCCTCAACAGGGAGGGTCGCTCCCGCGCCTATATCAACGGCCGCACGGTTCCCCTGCAGCAGTTGCAGACCCTGGGCGATCTGCTGGTCGAGGTACACGGCCAACATGCCCATCAGTCCCTACTCAAAAGCGGCCACCAGCGCCACCTGCTCGACGCCTATGGCGGCCACCTCCCGCTGGCGCAGGAGACGGCTTCCCATTTCAAGCGCTATCAGACGAGCCAGAGCCAACTGACTGAACTCGTTTCGGCCGCCGCCGACCGGGCCTCACGACTCGATCTGCTGCGGTATCAGTGCAACGAACTCGACTCACTCAACCTGACTGAAGCCGAGTTGACCACGCTCGACCAGGAGCAACGCCGTCTCAGCCATCTCGACCAGCTGCGCCAGCAATGCAGTGAGATCGTCCACGGCTTGGATGAGAGCGAACCCTCAGTGCGCAGCCTGCTGGTCCGCTACAGCGACCGGCTCGCCGAACTGCAACGACACGACGACGCTCTGGAGGAGCCTCGACAGATGCTTGAGGGGGCGCTGATCCAGATAGATGAGAGCCTCGCCTTCCTGCACGGCTACCTGAGCGATCTGGAGGTCGATCCCACAGCCTTGCAGCAGATTGAAGAGAGGCTGGAAGCGGTCCACGACACGGCCCGCAAATACCGGGTGGCGCCCCATGAGCTGCCACAACGCCTGGCAGAGATCGAACAGGAACTCAACCAACTGGAGCATGCCGATGTAGAACTCGCCACTCTGGAGAAGCAGGTGGCAAGCCAGTTCGAGATTTATCAGGAGTCGGCCGCCCGGCTCAGCCGGGCACGGCAGCAGTCGGCCAAGCGCTTGAGCAATGAAATCACTCAGGCGATGCAGAAGCTGGGCATGAAAGGCGGCCGCTTCAGCGTGACACTCAATCCACAGCAGAAGCGGGCGGCCGGCGGGCTGGAGACGGTGGAATTTCAGGTCTCGGCCAATCCGGGCATGCCGCTACAACCCCTCAGCCGGGTCGCCTCGGGTGGTGAACTCTCCCGTATCAGTCTGGCTATCCAGGTCAGCACCATCCGCTACGGTGAAACCCCGACCCTGGTCTTCGACGAAGTGGACGTGGGCATCGGCGGCGGCGTGGCCGAAATCGTCGGGCAGATGCTGCGCACCTTGGGCGCTTCGCGCCAGATCCTCTGTGTCACCCACCTGCCTCAGGTCGCCGCCCAGGCCATGCACCATCTACAGGTCACCAAGCAATCTTCACGCAATGAGACCCGCACCACCATTGCGCAACTGGAAGCGGAGGCACGGGTCGAGGAGATCGCACGCATGCTGGGAGGGGTCAAGATCACGGAGCAGACGTTGGCCCATGCCAGGGAGATGGTCGGCCTGGCGGCCGCTCAGTGAGCAGGCTCTGGAATAGCGGCTAGCGCGAATGTTTCATCCTAGTGTACCCCGTCACAGATTCTGCAACATTCAGAGCCGCCCCAATACGCCAGATCAAGGCGTGGCTCGCAGGCAATGGCAGGCTATTGATGATTGAGCAAATACCGCCCCCTATTTACTGCCGCCGCTATCATCTTCCGTATGTTCGTTGCAGCGACCGTAGATAATGAGGGAGTGGTCGGCCATCTCGAAACCGTGCTCTTTGGCGATCTGTCGCTGCCGATCTTCGATAGTACTGTCCATGAACTCCGCCACCTTGCCGCAGATGATGCAGACAATATGGTCGTGGTGCTCGCCCCGGTCGAGCTCAAACACCGCATGCCCCCCCTCGAAGTTGTGGCGGGTCACCAATCCGGCCGTCTCGAACTGGGTGAGCACCCGGTAGACGGTGGCCAGGCCGATCTCTTCCCCCTTGTCGAGCAACATCTTGTAGACATCCTCAGCGCTGACATGTCGTTGATCGCTGTTCTCCAGCAGTTCCAGTATCTTGACACGCGGCAGGGTGACCTTGAGTCCTGCTTTCCTGATCTCCTGATTGTCCATCCCTGCCCTCCGTTCGATATATAACTTGTAAGTTGAATGAGGTATGATTGCTTGCTTGTGATAGATTGTACTCAGAATGAAAAAGATTCTCATCTCCATATTCCTACCCCTTGTCCTCCTCAGCGGCGGCTGCAGCTGGAAAGATTTCTCACTGGTTCATGTGCCCGATATCGAACAGGGCAATATTGTCACGCCGGAGATGGTGGCGCTGCTGGAACCGGGCATGACCAAGCGTCAGGTCCGCTTCGCGCTGGGCAGCCCGATGCTGGTCGATGTGTTTCACGATCAACGCTGGGACTACATGTTATCGATCAAGCGACGCAATGAGCCGTTGGAGATCAAGCAGTTCAGCGTCTATTTCGCGGGCGATACCCTCAGTCGATTTGAAGGCGACATTCAACCTGCCGAAAACGTGGAAACCGCCCAGGAGAAGCGGGAGATTCTGGTCGACGTGCCCGATTATGAGGGTGATTTAGGCCTGCTGGATCGCTTCTGGCGTTTGCTGGGCTTCGGCGAGGATGCCTAGCCCGCCACGGAGCTGTTCGCCACAACTACCCCCCACCCTTACGCATCGCCTTACCCTCCGCCGCCCGCTTCTTACGGGCCTCCTTCGGATCGGCGATCAGCGGCCGGTAGATCTCCACCCGGTCCCCCTCCGACAGCTCCGCATCCAGCTTGGCGGCCTTGCCGAAGATCCCGACCTTATAGGCAGCCAGATCGATCTCCGGGAAGCGCTGCAGAATGCCCGATTGTTCGATAGCCTGCCGTGCGGAGAGCGGCGCATCCGACTCGACCGCCACCAGCGCCTGCTCATCCATCCTGCCGTATGCCACTTCGAATTTCATTTCGCTCCCTTGCCATAGACCTCGTCGGCGCGCTTGCAGAAGGCATCCACCAGGCTGTTTGCGATCTGATTGAAAACCCTGCCGAAGGCCGCATCGATTAACCTCCCGGCGAATTCGAAATCAAGCTCCAGTTCCACCTTGCAGGCATCCGAACGCAATGCGTGAAAACGCCAGCCCCCCTGCAGTTTTTTGAACGGCCCGTCACGCAGCATAATATCCATGCGCTGGTTTTCCACCAGCCTGTTACAGGTCGAGAAACGCTGGCGGATACCAATCCTGTTGACCTCCAGCTCACCGCAGATCTGCTCAGCGCTCCTTGAAATCAGGCGACTGTTACTGCACCAGGGCAGGAACTCGGGATAGGCCTCGAAATCGCACACCAACTCGTACATTGCCGAAGCTGAGTGGTGTACCAGAGCGCTTTTGCAGACCAGCGGCACAATCAGATGACTCCGATCGCGCGCAGAAAGACCGCCACCACCGCCAGCGGCGAGACATAGCGAATCACATTTAACCAGACCTTGTAGCTCCCTTCCCCCATGGCGAACTCGTCGCGGCTCGATGCGGTTTTCATAATCCAGCCGCTGAAGACCGCGATCAGCAGACCGCCCAGAGGCAGCATGATGTTGGCCGCCAGATAGTCGAGCAGATCGAAGAAGGTCTTGCCAAAGAGCTGGTACGACTCTCCCGACCAGATATTGAAGGAGAAGACGCTGCCGAGGCCGAGCAGCCAGGTGATCAGGCCGATCCAGGTAGCCGCACGGATGCGGGTCATGTTGCGATTCTCCACCAACCAGGCCACCGCCGGCTCGATCAGGGAGATAGCCGAACTCCAAGCGGCGAAGACAAGCAGGACAAAGAAGAGGGTGCCGAAGAGATGCCCGCCGGGCATGGCGCCGAAAGCGATCGGCAGGGTCTGAAAAATCAGACCGGGCCCGGCCGCGGGCTCTAGCCCGTTGGCGAAGACAATGGGAAAAATTGCCATACCCGCCACCAGCGCCACCAGGGTATCCAAGGAGGCAATGAGGATGGCGGAACCGGCAATGGAGGTCTTCTTGGGCATGTAGGAGCCGTAGACCATAATGGCGCCCATGCCAAGGCTGAGGGTGAAGAAGGCGTGCCCCAGGGCCACCAACACCGGACCGCCGCTCACTTCACACTGCTCCAGCCCAGCCACCACTTCGCACTGGTAGAAGAGCTTGTTGAAGTCCGGCGTAAAGAGGAACTCCAGCCCCTGGATGAAATAGCCGGTGTTGAAAGCGTATCCCACCAGAATCACAAGCAAGACTACGAGGGCCGGCATCAGGTAGGTGACCGCCTTCTCGAGACCGGCCTTAACCCCTTTGGCAACCACGAACATACTCATCAGCATGAACAGGGTGTGCCAGGCCAGTACCCGCTCCGGATCACCGACCAGACCATTAAACATCGACTCCACCCCGGCGGCGTCGATACCGCTGAAGCTATTGCCCGCCGCTCTCAGCACATAGGCCAGTGCCCAGCCGGCGATCACGCTGTAGTAAGAGAGGATGAAGAAGCCCGCCAGCACACCGCCCCAGCCGATCAGGGACCATCCGCCTTTGCGCCCCTCATCCTTGCTGAGAGTCGCCATGGTATTGATCGGACTCTGCCGTCCACGCCGTCCCAACATGATCTCCGCCATCATGATCGGAACGCCCACCACCGCTATACAGAGGAGATAGACCAGAACAAAGGCGCCGCCACCGTTCTCACCCGTAATATAAGGAAATTTCCAGATATTACCCAGTCCAACGGCCGACCCGGTCGCTGCAAGAATAAACACCAGTCTTGATGACCACTGACCGTGTATGGATTGTCTCTCTGCCATTACGTCCCGCCTTCTTCTAACTCTGCTAACATAAAATCGGTTTATTTTCCGCAAAATGGCGCCAATTCACAAGCGATGACCCAGTTCAATGCATGGTGCCACTTCACATGTTGGAGCTGGAGAGAAATCGGCGCCGCGATTAGAATAGGCAGATGGCAAAAAAACCCAAGAAAAAAGGCCCGGGCGGCGCCACTATCGCCCTCAACAAAAAGGCTACCCACGACTTTTTCATCGAAGAGCGCTACGAAGCCGGCATCGCCCTGCAAGGCTGGGAGGTGAAGAGCCTGCGCGAAGGCCGGGCACAGATCAAGGAGAGCTACATCACCATCAAAGAGGGCGAAGCCTTCCTCTTCGGCGCCCATATCGTGCCGCTGGCCACCGCCTCCACCCACATCCACCCCGATCCCACGCGGACGCGCAAGCTACTATTGCACCGCAGTGAACTGAACAAGCTCATCGGCCTGGTGGAACGCAAGGGCTATACCCTGGTGCCTACTGCCATGTATTGGAAGAAGGGCATCGCCAAGCTGGAGATCGGCCTGGCCCGCGGCAAAAAGCAGCACGACAAGCGGGCCAGTGAGAAGGATCGGGACTGGAAGCGGGAGAAAGAGCGGCTATTCAAGCACGGCTAGCCTAGGGAAGCCGTTATCTACTCAGCAGACTGGGGCTCCGCCCTACCAAAAGCCAGAGCAAGCCCGTTATAAATCTGCTTGTTAACCCTATTTCAAAGGCGGACCACAAAGCCGTTTGGCCTGGAACCATATCTCACTTATACTGTCTTTACTTATAACCGTCATGGGGGCGACGTAGGCTTCGACGGGGGTTGCAAAACCTATGGTGCATGCCGAGGAGCAGAGGACCTCGTAAATCCAGCTGCAAACTTATAGTTGCCAACGACGACAACTACGCACTCGCCGCTTAATACCCGGTAGGGTGCCGTCTGACTGGAGCCGTGCCTGTGCGTCCAGCTTTTCAGGCGTCATATCTCATAGGATCGCGTTAAAGCACGTTCGGGGCGGAGACGTTAAAACCTTACCGAAATCGCCTGTTGCACGCCCTGTTCGTCGGGTGGCGGCCGGTTAAACACAATAGACAGGACTAAGCATGTAGAACTCTAGGCGGAGGACTCGCGGACGGCGGTTCGAATCCGCCCGCCTCCACCAAACAGAAGGGCTTGGATATTCTCCAAGCCCTTTTTCTTTTCCAGGTAGCCCGCAATGCGCGGCG